>CATPAT010000279.1 GCA_955652155.1 uncultured Chthoniobacterales bacterium
CGCCGTTACAACTTGGGTCGCGAATATTTAATCGAGGCCGCACGCGAACGCGCCAAAGAAATGGTGGTGTTCGCTGTCATCCTCGTCGCCGCGGCTTGGCCAGTCATCTATATGATCGTGACTGTAGTGCAATTGCTTTACAAAGGTCGACCGCCGGATCGGTAGATCCGAATTAGCGCGGTCCGAGAAATTCGTCCCGGTAGGGCGGCGTTGTTTCGGGTGCGAAACCGTGCCGGGTAATATTTTCGGTCACAACGCGCGGCACAACGAACTGCAGAAGATAATCGGCGCCGCCGGCTTTGGTGCCGCCGCCGCTCATTTTGAATCCGCCGAACGGATGACGACCGACGACCGCGCCGGTGCATGAGCGATTGACGTAAACGTTGCCGGCGACGATCTCCGCTTTAGCGCGCTCAATGTTGGCCGGACTCCGCGAGAAAAAACCGGCGGTCAGTGCAAATTCGGTGCTGTTCGCAATTTCAAACGCTTCATCGAGATCGCGCGCTTTCATTACGCTGAGTACCGGGCCGAAAATTTCTTCGCACGCGATCCGGTTCTTCGGATCGACATTGGTGAAAATCGTCGGCGAAATAAAAAATCCTTTTTCCGGAACGTCGCCGCGCTGGAAAGCGAGGCGCGATTCGTTTTTGCCGATCTCAATGTAATTGAGAATGTTTTTGTGCGCTTTGCCGTCAATCACGGGTCCGACCGTGATGCCCGGTTCTTCCGGATTTCCGACGCGCAAACTGGCGGCAGCGTTGAGCAGGCGTTCGATCGCGCGCGGATAAATTTCTTCCAAAATGATCAGTCGGGAACAAGCCGAACATTTTTGTCCCTGATAACCGAATGCGGAATAGATAGTATCTACAATCGCTTCGTCGAGATCGGCATCGGCATCGATGATGACTGCGTTCTTACCGCCCATCTCACAAATGACGCGCTTGAGTTCGCGCTGACCTTCCCGCGTTTTGCCGGCACTCTCCCAAATCTGCAAACCAACTTCCCGCGATCCCGTGAACGCGATAAGATCGACGTCTTTGTGGTCGACCAGATGCGCGCCCATCACCGAACCTTTACCCGGGAGATAATTCAAAACTCCGGGCGGAACGCCGGCTTCTTCGAAAATTTCCATTAACATCGCGCCGATGACGGCCGATTGTTCGGCCGGTTTCATGATCACGGTATTGCCGGTGACAAGCGCGGCCGTGGTCATCCCGCACAAAATTGCCATCGGAAAATTCCACGGCGCGATGATCATGGCGACGCCGCGCGGCCAATAATGCTGATAACTCTCTTCGCCGAGCACATGCTGCGTTAGCCGCGGCCGGCCGATCAAGCGCATCTCGTGCGCATAAAACCGACAGAAATCCATCGCTTCGCGAATATCGCCGTCCGCTTCCGCCCAGGCTTTGCCGACTTCGAAAACTTCGAGCGCGGAGAGCTCAAAACGTCGGCGGTGCATGATATCGGCAGCGCGTTCGAGCAATCGGCAGCGCGTTTCAAATGACGTCCGACTCCATTTTTCAAACGCGTCGCGCGCTGCTTTGACCGCGCGTTCTGCTTCTGGAATTCCGGCTTCGGCCACGTGGCCGACGACGTCTTCGGGTGAGCTCGGGTTGATCGAAGCAATCGTTTTGTCGGTCCAAACTTTTTCGCCGTTGATTACGAGCGGATACTTTTGGCCGAGCTGGGTGCGCACGTGGGCGAGCGCTTCTCGCATTCGGTCCTGATTTTGTTCGTAAACGAAATTCACAAGCGGCGCGTTTTCATAAGTATCACCGGGCGGCGTATCGAGGGAAGCGCCGTCGCTGCTAACTTCGATGTGCCTCGCGCCGTTCGGACCTTGAGATATGAGTTCGGCTGGATCGCGCAATAATTTGTCTTCGGAAACGTTCTCCGAAAATTTAGCGCGAAGAAACCCTTCGTTCGAAGTGTTCTCGAGCAGACGACGAACGAGATATGACATGCCGG
Organism: uncultured Chthoniobacterales bacterium; assembly: GCA_955652155.1. Classification (GTDB taxonomy): domain Bacteria; phylum Verrucomicrobiota; class Verrucomicrobiia; order Chthoniobacterales; family UBA10450; genus AV40. Next base: position 1,972 of record CATPAT010000279.1, read on the forward strand.
GCAAGAGTTCACCGACCGGGCAATATTCTCGGACCCGGTAACCCATCTCGACCAGCGCGCGTTTCACCGGTCCAGCCATACCGTAAAGCAATTGAAACTCGAAACGGGTGCGGTCGATTCCGAGCTGGTCGGCCAACGCCTGCGCATGCGCGATGCTGCGAACGTTATGCGACCCGAACGCAGCGGTGACGGTCGATTCATTCTCGAGCAAAATCCGCGTGAGCAATTCGAAATTCAGATCGCTCTCCGGTTTTTGGAGAAAGACGGGACAAGCCCATCCGTTCTGGCGCGACTTGATTTTTTCGAAGTCCCAATAGGCGCCCTTGACCAGGCGAACGGCGAAGCGCGTTCCGCGCGCGCGGCCCCACTCGAGGAGATCGAGCAAATCGTTTTCCGCATCGCGCAGATAAGCCTGAATGACAATTCCAACGTGTGGCCAGTCGCGAAATTCAGTTTCGGTAAAGAGCGTTCTGAAAAGTTCGAGGGTCGCATTTTTGTGCGCGTAACTCTCCATGTCGAAGTTAACGAACGCACCGAGCTCGCGTGCGCGTCGTAAAATCGGGCGCAGTTTGGGCGCGAGATGAATGATTGCGTCCGCCGGGTCGGCTGGATTCATCTGCGAATAAAGCGCCGAAATTTTTACGGAAAGATTAACGACCGGGAACAGCTCCGTGTTTTTGCCAAGCGGATCTGTCCAGCCGCGCGTTTCGCCACCGAGATGCTCGAGCAATTCCAGACAACGACTGGCGTAATCGTTCGCTTCCTGTTCGCTTACGACTGCCTCGCCGAGAAGATCGACCGTAAAACCGATGCCCTCGGAGCGGCGTTTGCGGAGCATTTTCATGACGTCCTTCGGATTCCGTCCGGCGATGAACTGGCGCGCCATCCCGGATACGTTCCATCGCAGGAGCTGGCCGCTGACCCACGGGACAATTTTTGCCGCGCGAACTCCGGTTCGAATCAACGGCGTGTAGCCGTTGCGCATGTCCGCGAAATATTCGTCGAGATGCTGGACGATATCGGTTCCGCGATGGAGCGACGCGAGAACATCAACGAACCGGAACAGTTGCACCTTGAAGTGCTCATCGCGCATTGAGAGCGCCATCATTCGCTGGTAAAAGCCGGCTTTACTGAAGAGCGACTCCGGATGCTGGTCGACCAAATCGAATATGCGTTCGCCGCGTCGTTCGATTTCGGTCTGCAAAGCGCCCATAGCTAAAAACTAATCGCGCCCTACTGGGAGGTAAAGACGAAGGAATTCCAGAGAGGCCAAAAAAAATTCGTCGGGATACGGTCACCTTGAGGGCGAACTTCGAAGTGGGGTGTGAAAAGCCGCTCCAAAGCGGATTAGATTCAGGGAGCAGTTAGAGTGATTTGTCTGGCGGGCCCTGCAGGCCCTGGGCTCGGGCCCGTCAGGCAATTTCTCCTTTTGAGGCATTGGCATTTGCTGGGCGGGGTGAACTCGGTTAGCAAGATCGACATGCAGCGGCGCGATCAACGCCATGAGTTTGCAAGCGACAACACGGCGGCAATTTGCCCCGAAGTGTTGGCAGCGTTGGAAGAGGCCAATCAAGGCGCAGCCGATTCCTACGGCGATGACGAAGGGACAAGTCGCGTTCGAGAGTTGGTCCGGGATGTTTTCGAGACGGATTGCGACGCTTATCTGGTTTTTAATGGAACGGCCGCAAATGCGCTCGCGCTGGCGCAACTTTGCCAACCGTTTCACAGCGTCGTTTGTCACACTCACGCCCACATTCAGACTGATGAATGCGGTGCCCCCGAGTTTTTCACCCGCGGCTCAAAGCTGCTTCTAGTTGGCGGTGCCGCTGGCAAGATCGACATCCACGAAGCGGACGCGATGATCGCGCCTCAGCCCCAGGTGCACGCGCACAAACCGCGCGTCATCAGTGTGACCCAAGCGACCGAGTTTGGCACGGTTTATACTCACGCTGAAATCGAGGCCATCGCAGAGCTCGGGCGAAAGCGCGAAATTTTCGTGCACATGGACGGCGCACGATTTGCCAATGCCGTTGCCGCGCTCGGTTGCTCGCCTAAAGAAATTACGTGGCAAATTGGCGTGGATGTTCTTTGCTTTGGCGGGACAAAGAATGGCGCCGCCGCGGCGGAGCTCGTGATATTCTTCAAAAAGGAGCTTTCTTTTGAGTTCAACTATCGCCTGAAGCAGGCTGGCCAGCTGGCATCCAAGGCGCGATTTTTGGCGGCACAATGGCTCGGCCTTCTAAGCAATGACGTTTGGCTCCGAAACGCGCGGCATGCCAACGTCACCGCCTCCAGATTGGCCGACCGCCTTCGTGCTGCCGGAAAGATCGACATCGTGCTTCCCGTTGAAGCAAATGCTGTCTTCGTCCGCCTATCCGAGCAACTCGTGCTCGATTTGCAGTCGCGGGGCTGGCATTTTTACAAGTTCATCGAGCCCGATGTTTATCGTCTGATGTGTTCATGGACAACGACTGATGCGGAAATCGACCGGCTCACCGCTGATATGTTGCGTTGACGAAAGTCATCTGTATAGAGAGCGCAATGAAGTTGAGCAGCTGGGCCATCGTCGCGCTTACCATCGGCTCGGTCGGCTGCGAAACAGCGCACAACGTTGGCCACACACTTACCCCTCCAGTGCGTTACGTTTTTCACGAGCCAGAGCCTACACCCACCGCAAATACGTCCGATGTGACAAATCCCGGCCGGCCGGTCGCGACTCCTTCTCCGACCGCCAGACCGGGCGTGGCGTCACGCAAATCAAAGCAACCATCGGCGACGACACCGGCGGGAGTCGCCGCTAAAAAGGCGTCCCCAAAACCTTCGCCATCAACTCAAAAATCCGCGAGCGCTACGCAGTTTCCAGTGGCAAAACCGGTACCGGGCAGACCCGGTCTCGTTTTTAACCCATTCAACGCGAACGGGGGATACATTGACGTGAGTGGTTACGCGCCGGGGAGTAAAGCAAAAGATCCCGATTCTCAGCAGATCTTCGTGGTGCCTTAAGTCGATGCGGTGAACGCTGCGATCGCTTGTGTTCGAAGCCGAAAGTGACGGGAGGTTCGCATGTAGAAAAACGCGCGTTGTAGGGCAAGCAGATGTTTCCACGAGCTCGCGGCGATTTCGGCAGCATTTTGCTGTGTCCACGCATGGATATTGCTTTTCTGAAACGTATAGAGAATATGACTCAACGGGACGCTGTTTTTACTTCAAGACGCTCCATCTTCGCCGGCGCCAGACTGTGCGGTTCATTCGTTGCCATTGCCGCCACCTTTGCGGTGGCGGTCGGAATCTTTGAACCGCGGGACACGAGCGCTTATACCCTCGAAGGACCCAAATGGCCGAGTGGAAGCACTCCTGTGATGCAACTCGAGCTCGGGAACCCTGGCCGCACCCTTCTCGATGGCAATACTTCTTGGAACACGGCCGTTGCCCCGGCCCTCGACATGTGGAACCAGGTTGTCGGCCAGATGCAATTCGGACGCGTGATGAACTCCACTGCTGCCGTGGCATCCGGCGACGGCGTTAATTCAATGGCTTTCTCGAACACAGTCTTCGGACAGAGCTTCGGCTCAAACACGCTGGCACTGACTTATTACAGCTATTCGGGTTCGACGATGTTCGAAGCCGACATTTTGTTTAATACGGCGCAGTCATTCGATTCGTATCGGGGGCCATTGCGCTCCGGTTCGTACGACCTTCGACGCGTAGCGCTACATGAACTTGGACATGCGCTTGGCCTCGGCCATCCCGATCAAGCCGGCCAACACGTGTCAGCGGTGATGAATTCGATCATTAGTAGCATTGACGCATTGACCGCAGACGACATTGCCGGCGGCCAATCGCTCTACGGCGCGGCCACTTCTCCCACACCAACTCCAACGCCTTCACCAACTCCGACACCAATGGCGACCCCAACCCCAACAGCCACTCCAGCTGCGACGCCGACACCAACGCCTACGCCTGCTGCAGGCCCGGCTGTAATGTTGAGTCCCGCGCCCGGAACTACTTTCACTTCTTTCAGCGTGACCTTTAGCTGGAGTGCCGGTGGCGCTACCGCTTATGCACTTCTGGTTGGAACCTCTCAGGGCGGTAGCGATATCTACAACGCAGGGCCCATCAGCGCACTTTCGGCGACTTTGAATCAGATGCCGACCGATGGGCGAACTATTTACGTGTCGCTCTACTCCAAGGTTAACAATTCGTGGGTCGCAAATAAGTACACCTACAAGGCTTTCAATTCCTCTGGAACGCCTACGCCCACGCCGACTCCAACTCCGACAGCAACGCCTACACCTTCTCAGCTGGTAGTAACACTTTCGGCGGCTCCAACTAGTATTCGAAGTGGAGGTACGGCGGTCTTTACTGTGTCGGCGTCCTCGACTGTGTCGACTGCAACCACGGTGAACTACAGCATGAGCGGCAGCGCCGTTTTGGGTAGAAACTACTCGCTGAGCGGAATGCCGGGGCAGTTCACGATTCCAAGCGGTGCTAGCTCGGCGACCGTGGTCCTGACCCAACTGACTGTAGGGAGTCTGGGGAAGACAGCGATCATGAACCTTCAATCTGGCGCTGGTTACTCGCCGTCCGCGTCCACCAGCGCTTCGGTTTCCATGCGGAAATGACGAATCAACTTTCTTGAACCACATGAAAATTAAAAATCTTCTTCCTCTCACATTAATCGGTATCGCGTTTGTCCGTGTCACGGCCACAACCGTGGTTCCGCCGACTTTTGAACAATTGGTTCAACAAGCTGAATTAATTTTTCAGGGGACGGTGACGGATGTTCGCTCCGTTTGGGAAGGCGAGGGCGCCCAACGGCACATTGACACTTACGTCACGTTTCAAATCGGGGAGAATGTGAAAGGTAACGCAGGTTCCTCTTATACAATCCGGATGCTCGGCGGAACAGTGGGCGACGAAACCATGGAAGTGACCGACACCCCCAAATTTAAAGTGGGCGATCAAGACATTCTTTTCGTCGAGCACAATAATCAGCAATTCGTTCCGCTAGTCGGAATCAATAACGGCCGTTTCCGGGTCCAGCATGATGAGCAGACGTGCCGCGATATCATGGTGAATGGTGACGGTGAACCGGTTCGTGACCTGTCGCAGCTCGGCCATAATGAGGAAGCGGCGACAACTGACGATGTCAGACAGGCGATCTCTCCGGACGACTTGAAGTCGTCAATTCATCAGCAACTTGGCGCTCGATCCAATCTTTCCGCGAAGTAATTCGCGCTTGCATCGTCGATTGTTCACCACGCTGAACGCACCCTGAGCGGGTCGATCTCAGCGACGCCCGACCGCGTCTTTGAGGTCGTCGTCTTTTCTCTGTTGCTGAATTTTTTGAATGACCGAATGCGTCGTGTCGAGAGAGTGCTTGGCCCAATCGTGTTCGTAGGTCTGTCTCGGTGACGGAGCTGACTGGGCGGAAGTTTCGGCCACTGCCGGCTTTTGCTCACCGCGCTTTTGGAGAAGGAATAGTCCACCGCCGATTCCGGCGACAACGAGAAATGTCAATAGACCTCGCATGCCCTCTTTGCAGCATGCGCCGAGCCAGAGTCGTTGCCGCAAACTTCGGTCAATGGTAATTGTGAGGATGAGTTCGTGGAGGCGGTTGTTGCTTGCGCTCTGCGCGGTTGTGTTCGCGCATTCCGGCTTAGGCCAAACGTATCAGGGCCGCGAGCTGGTCAAAGCGACGCTCCTGGCCGACACGTCGGCCATTATTCCCGGGAAACCGTTCACCGCCGGACTGCTTGTGCGAATGGCGCCCGGCTGGCACACCTATTGGAAATTTTCCGGCGACGCCGGCCTCCCAACTGAAATTAAATGGAAACTGCCAGCGGGCTGGAAAATCGGCGAGATCCAGTGGCCGATCCCATTGAAGACAAATGATCCCGGCGATATTCAAACCTATGGTTACCAGGACGAGGTCCTGCTCATGCAGGAAATCACGCCACCGGCGAAGATCGACATCTCACCGGTGAAACTATCTGCGGAAGCAAATTGGCTCGTCTGCGAAAAAATCTGCATTCCGGGTGGCGCGACTCTCGAGCTCGAGCTACCTACGTCGACAACTGCCGACCCGAAAAACACCGACCTTTTCGCGCGCTATCGCCGTTTGCTTCCGCAAAAATTTCCAGATTCAAAAACTGCGATTCCGAGTTGGAGCCGGACGGGTTCTGATCTCCACCTCAAAATCGTCAACGAGACTCTCGCGAATTATCCGACGGTCGATTTTTACCCGCTACCCCAAGGGAACACGGTGGTCGGCCATCCGAGCGTCGAATCGCGCAATGGGAATGAAATCATTTTTCGAATTCCCATTGAATCCCCCGACAAGAATTTATCGGCCATGCCAGGGCTGGTTGTCTTTTCAAAATTTCCCAACGGGAACGACCGCACTGCGTGGCAAATAGAAGCTTCGATAGTTGCTGCGGCTAAACCTTCTGCCCCTTCGCGGGGAATTTTCACCTTTTTGTTATTCGGTTTCATCGGTGGATTTATTTTGAATCTGATGCCGTGCGTGTTGCCGGTAATATCGCTCAAAATTTTTGGCTTCATTCAACAAGCCGGACAAAGCCGGCAGAAAATTTTCCGCAGCGGGCTGGCTTTTACCGCCGGCATTTTTGCGTGGTTTCTGGCGCTGGCGCTGCTGCTGATCGCACTTAAAGCCGGCGGCCGCGATGTGACCTGGGGTGGCTTTCAATTTACGAGCGCCTATTTTGTTCTCGGTCTGAGCGTGATCGTCCTGGTGTTCGCGCTGAATCTTTTTGGCGTCTTCGAGATTTCACTGCCGCAAAGCATGACTCGCGGCTTGCTCGCAAGTTCGGAGCGTAAAGACAATCTCGGCTCATTTTTTCAAGGCGTGTTCGCGACCGTTCTGGCGACGCCGTGCTCTGCTCCGTTTCTCGGGACTGCACTGGGCTTCGCATTTACACAATCACCGATCGTCATCTTGTCGATCTTCGTGGCCACCGCAGCTGGGATGAGTGCGCCATATTTTCTGCTGAGTGCCCAACCAGCCTGGCTCCGATTTCTGCCGCAGCCCGGGCCATGGATGGTGCACGTGAAACAGTTCATGGGCTTTTTGCTGCTCGCGACATTACTCTTTCTGCTCTACGTCCTCGGCGCCCAACGCGGGCTCGAAGGTGCAATTTGGGCGAGCTGCTTTTTGCTCGTCGTCGCCATCGTTTGTTGGATGAAAGGCGCATTTATTTTGCCGGGCACGTCCACCACTAAACGCTCTTTGGTCCTCGTGCTCACGCTCCTGCTCTTGTTCTTTAGCGGCGTTTATTTCATCGGAGATAAGTTTCAGTCAGCCAAGGTCGACATCGCGGCCTCAGGGGCACCCGGCGATTGGCAACCATTCACGCCCGAGCGTTTGCGAACCGAGCGCGATCAGGGTCACGCCGTATTCGTTGATTTTACTGCCGCCTGGTGTTTGACCTGCAAGTTCAACGAGAAAAGCGTGCTCGAGAGTGCGGCCGTGCGCGACGCGTTCCAACGTCACGGCGTTGTGAAATTGAAAGCCGATTGGACCAATGGCGACCCGGTTATTACGAAATTGCTTCAACAATTTGGCCGGCCAGGTGTCCCATTATACGTGCTTTATCCGGGCAAATCGAAAGAGCCGATTGTGTTTCCGGAATTGCTCTCCAAAAGTATATTGCTCGACAAACTTGAAACAATTTCAACCGCAGTTGCTTCACAATAACCTATGAAAACAAAACTAATTCTCACCGCAATTACCGTATTTGCATCCGGCGTGCTTTATGCCGCCGATGTTCCACCGGTCGGCAGCGCCGCGCCCGACTTCTCGTCGCCGGACGCGAGCGGCAAGACGCAGTCGCTTTCGCAATACAAAGGCAAATACGTCGTGCTCGAGTGGTTCAATCCGGAATGCCCGTTCGTGAAGAAACATTACGGCAGCGACAACATGCAAAAGTTGCAGGCGGAATACACCGGCAAAGGTGTTGTCTGGCTGACCATCGATTCCAACGCCCCCGGTTCCGAAGGGAACATTACGCCCGAGCAGGCGCAGAAAATTATGGCTTCATGGAAAACAAAGCAGACCGCGTTGCTTCTCGATCCTGAAAGCAAGGTGGCCAAACTTTACGGCGCGAAAAACACGCCGAACATGGTTGTGATCAATCCCGAAGGTAAAATCGTTTACGAAGGCGCGATCGACAGCAAAGCGTCACCGAATCCAGCCGACATCCCGAGCTCCACCAACTACGTCAAAGCTGCGCTCGACGAATCGCTTGCCGGCAAGCCGGTCTCCAACGCGCAGACGAAACCGTACGGCTGCTCGGTTAAATACAAATCCTCATAGCTTTGTAGCGGCGGTCTCTGACCGTCGGAAAACTTGTTTCTCAAAGCGGCGATCGATTTCGATCGCCGCTTTTGTTTCGTTGCTAGCCGCGCTTCGCTCCAAGCCGCCAGGCGAGTCGCAAGATCGACATCGGCGTGATGCGGACGAGGAACATGCCGAGTTTCATAGCGAGACCCGGAATAATCAGCGGGCGATCGGCTTCGACCGCGGCGAGCGCGTCGCGTGCTGTCTTCTCTACTGAAACGTAAACGAATTCAGGGCCGCGCTCGGGTTGGCCACCCGGGCGCATGGCGACATCCCCGAATTCAGTGTGGACGGGACCGGGACAAAGCGCGGCCACCGTCACGCCGGTACCGCGCAATTCCGCACGCAACGCTTCGGAGAAACTGTTGGCGTACGCTTTGCTCGCGGCGTAAACAGCCATCCCGGGGATTGGGAGAAAACCGGCAGATGAGCTGACATTCAAAATCGCGCCGCGTTTTTTTGCGACCATCGGCGGAAGCAAACGGTGGGTGAGCAATGTGAGCGCGGCGATGTTTACTTGAATGATCCGATCGTCTCGCTCCGGATCGCTCGTGGCAAACGACCCATAGTCGCCGAGCCCGGCATTGTTGATCAAGAAGTCGATGTTGATCTTGTCGCGTTCGAGCCATTCGATCAGATCGTCGATTTGAGTTTTGTCGCAAAGATCGACGACGCGCACATGAACGTTCAAGTGCGCGTTGCGGTTCCGGAGTTCGTCGCGCAACTCATTTAATCTTTGCTCGCGTCGCGCGACGAGAACGAGCGTTCGCGCGCGTGTCGCCAGTTGGCGGGCAAACTCGCGACCGATTCCAGCGGAAGCGCCGGTGATTAACGCGCTGCAGTTATCGAGTTTCATAGATGTTAGGATAATGCGGCTTCGCCGCCAATTTAACATCGAGCAAGGGACTGCTCGATCCACCCAGCCACAACGCTCGGATTCATCGATGCGCCTCGATGAATTTGGTCGGGTCAAGCCAGCCGCGCGTGTCGTCGCGGTAACCCGGGCCGATGAACGGCGTGATGAATTCGCGCATTTCAAGATGGAGATGGGCAAAGTAACGACCGTTGGCGGTGCCAACCGTCGCAACCTGCTGGCCGCGTTTCACGGTCTCGCCCGAATGCACCAGCATCTCTTGGACGTGCCCATAATAGGACTCCACATATTTCCGCTCACCACTTTTAAGATAGGCGTGGAGCAAAATGATCACGTTGCCCCAGCCAGGGCCGCCGTCGCGCGCGAGCAGCACGCGACCAGCAGCGATCGCGTAAATCGGATCGCCCAGATCGCTGTTCTCGCCGCCGATCCCGTTTAAATCGTCACCGAGATGTTTGTTCTCGGTGAAATGCTGGGCGTTGTAGGCCATTGCTCCGTTCTCGTTCCCGAGCGGAAAATCAAAATGAGTTGCCGTCGGAATCGAAGCCAATTCAAGCGGCGACGGAATCCGAAATGCCGGATCGACATATTTCGGCCGCGTCAGTTCGGGGCCGAGTTTCCAGGCGATTGTCGCGACAAATGCCAATCCAAATGCGAGCGCACTCAGCCAAATCTCGCGCTTCATTTAACCACGAAGATCACGAAGAACACGAAGGTTGCGAGGTACAAACCGTAATTTTCTTCGTGCACTTCGTGTCCTTCGTGGTTGATCTTCTGACCTCATGAGGATTCTCGTCACGGGCGGCGCTGGATTCATCGGCTCCCATCTGGTCGAAAAACTACTCGCTGCCGGACATGACGTCGCCGTCCTCGACGACTTTAACGATTTTTAAGATCCGCAAATCAAGCGGGACAACATTTCCGCCGTCGAAAAGAAGATCGCGGTGCACGATGTCGATCTTCGCGACGGCGACAAAGTCTCGAATTTATTTCGTCAGGAGAAATTCGACGCAATCGCACATCTGGCCGCGCGCGCGGGTGTTCGGCCATCGATTCAACAGCCACAGCTTTACTACGACACCAATGTCGCCGGCACATTGCATTTGCTCGAAGCGGCGCGCGCGAGTGGAGCTGAACGATTCATCTTCGCGTCGAGCTCGTCGGTTTACGGCGCGGCCAAGAAAGTCCCATTCTCAGAAGAAGAACATCTTACCCAAACGTTCAGCCCGTACGCAGCGACGAAAATCGCGGGCGAGTTTCTCTGCTCGACCTATTCACATCTCTACAAAATGCGGATCGTGGCGCTCCGCTACTTCACCGTTTACGGCGCGCGGCAACGCCCCGACCTCGCGACCCATCAGTTCACGCGAAAAATTCATGCCGGCGAACCGATCGATCAATTTGGCGACGGCACCACCCGCCGGGATTACACTTACATCGACGACATCATTCAAGGGACGATGGCCGCGCTGAAATACGAAGGCCCGATGTTCGATGTTTTTAATCTCGGCGAAAACAAAACGATTCAATTGAAGGATTTAATCGCGGCGATCGAGACCGCGCTTGGCAAAAAGGCGAAGATCAATCGACTGCCGGAGCAACCAGGCGACATGCCACTGACCTGCGCTGATATTTCCAAAGCGCGAAAGCTTCTTGGTTACAATCCGAAAACGAAATTCGAAGACGGCCTGCCCCGGTTTGTTGATTGGTTTCTGAAATCGCGCGGCGCGAAATGACGCTCTGTCATCCTGAACGGAGTGAAGGATCTCTTACAAGCTCGTTGGTCACGTTAAGTACGTTTGTGTGTTCCAAGCTCCGACTGTGAGGTCCCTCGCTTGGGCTCGGGATGACAACGCTGCGTGATTGAACAAGCTCGGACGAGGTCGCAAAATGACAGTGTCGATGCAAATTATTCCGTTTGATCAGCGTGCCTGTTTCGTCGCCGGTCAGGCGAAATCGGGGACGACGTTAGTAGCGGCGTTGCTCGATAGTCATCCGGAGCTCCTCGTTTTGCCGCAGGAAACGGCCTATTTTCCGACGGTTCTCAGGAAATATCGCGACGCTGACCGGCGGACCCAGGTTGATTATTTAACGAAGGAATCTTTTTCACGCGTTCTATTTGGCGGCGAACCGAAATGGCGCGAGCACGAATACAAAAGCTTTCCGCAGCGGAAATTTCTCGAGACATTCGAGCGCACTGCTTTTGATCAGGCAAATGCGAACCGCGATTTGCTCGCGCTAATGGCGGAATCGTACGCTGCGGTAATCGGCGTGCCAATCGATCGCATCAAACGTTGGATCGAGAAGACGCCGGCGAACCGAAACCATGTCGATGAAATCTTCGGGCGATTTCCGCAGGCAAAACTTCTCGTCACGCTGCGCGATCCGCGCGCGATCCTGGCGACCCAAATCGCGTTGGAACAAACGCGAAAAACGAAACGTTTTTCGGTTTATTACGTAATCGCGCACTGGCGCGTGGCCGCGAAGTTAGCCAGACGCGTCCGAAGCGCGGGCGTTCCCGGATTGTTCGTGCAGTTCGAACAGCTCGTGAGCGACGGTTCGACCGTGATGAAACGTGTGTGTGACTATCTCGAAATCCAATTCTATCCCGAAGTTGTTTTGACGCCCACGAAGATTGGTCAACCGTGGGGCGGAAATTCGGCGGCGCAGATAGCGTTTTCTCAAGTGAGCGCAGAACCGGCGTCGCGCTGGGAGCAGGAGTTGTCCGAAGATGAAATTGGCTGGGTGGAATGGCATTGCCGCGATCTGATGCCGGAGTTTGGATACCAGCCGCGGTTGAGTGGGCGCGCGTTACGACACTTCAGCAAGCGAATTCGCGGTGAACGCCTTCGCGAATACCTAAAGTCGCGCGCGTACTCCATTCGCGACGCCTGGACGGGCCGCTAGGGTCGATTTCTTGTTCCACTTGCAATCACTATCGGCGCGGGCGATAATCGGCCCGTAGATGTCGGGAGTCTAATTCGATCCTCCGAGCATCCGTTTTCAAGCGAGGCTAAAAGTATGAAGCGAGGTTTCTCATCTTCGCGGTTTGATTGGCTGACCACAGCGGGTTGCATCC
>CATPAT010000280.1 GCA_955652155.1 uncultured Chthoniobacterales bacterium
AAAGGTGTCGGACTTTGGTATCGCGCGCAGTCTCGGTGATTCAGTGAGCCGGTTGACGATGGAGCAAGGTCGGAGCGGCACGCTCGTTTATATGAGCCCGCAACAGCTCGGCGGCGAGCGCGGCACACATCTCGACGACATCTACTCGTTAGGTGCAAGCATCTACGAATTGCTTGCGAGCAAGCCGCCGTTTTATTCGGGCAATATCGATCGGCAGATTCACGAGCGGGTTGCTCCTTCGATGAGCGAGCGACGGAAAGAGCTCGATATCGAGCCGGCGTTAGTTCCACAGGTTTGGGAAGATGCGGTCGCAGCTTGTCTGGCAAAGGATCCGTCGCGGCGTCCGCAATCGGCCGCAGAGGTTGCGCAACGGCTGCAGCTTGCCCCAGCGCAGATAAGAACATGGAGCGCCCCCGGCAAGAGCTCAACCAGGAAAGCGCTGCTTGTCGGTGGCATCGCGGCGTTCTCCGTTCTCGCGCTTGCTGGCTTGTACTTCGGAGTGTTGAAATGGCAGGCCAAACCGGTATCACAGGCGGCAGCGATTCCGGAAAAATCGATCGCGGTTCTGCCGTTCGAAAACTTGAGCGCGAACCAGGAGAACGCCTTCTTCGCCGACGGTGTGCAAGATGAAATCCTCACCGACCTGGCCAAAGTCGCCGACCTGAAAGTAATTAGTCGGACAAGCGTGATGCAGTACAAGAGTGCGGTGAAACGCAATCTGCGCGAGATCGCTCGGCAACTTGGCGTCTCGCATGTATTGGAAGGCAGCGTGCAACGTGCGGGAAACCGCGTTCGGGTGAGCGCCCAGCTGATTGACGCCAAGACGGACACGAATCTTTGGGCGGAGCGATACGACCGCGATTTAGCGGATGTCTTCGCCATACAAAGCGAAATTGCCAAGACGATCGCCGACCAGCTTCAAGCTAGAATCTCTCCGAGCGAAAGAGCGCAGATCGAGAAACCGCCAACGAACGACGTTGCGGCATTCAATCTTTACGCGCACGCCAAGACGCTGATCGACAGGGGGGTCTTGGGTGAGCCTAGCAAAGATCTATTCGAAGCTGTGCGTTTGCTGGACGAAGCAGTGAAACGTGATCCCTCGTTTTTTCTCGCCGATTACGAGCTTGCGCATGCGCATGATTTTATCTACCAGCTGGGTCTTGACCACACGCCGGCGCGGCTGGCGCTGGCCGATGCGGCGATTCAATCACTTCATCGCTTGCGCCCAGATGCCGGCGAAACTCATCTTGCGCTCGCGAGACATCTTTATTGGGGATACTTCGACTACGGTCGTGCTCGACAGGAACTCACCGCCGCTCAGCAGGCGTTGCCCAACAATGCCGAGGCTTTCGTACTCGCCGCCTACGTTGATCGACGGCAGGGGCGCTGGGAGGATTCCATAAAGAACTTTGAGCGCGCGTCGCAACTGGATCCGCGCGACGTTTATATCCTCGAGCAATTCTCTTTGACTTACGACGCTCTTCGTCGCTACGGCGACACGGCCGCCGTTCTGGACCGGGCGCTGACAATTGCCCCGAACAATAAGCTTATCCGAACGCAGCGCGCTAAAGTAGCGCTGAATTCGCGGGCAGATACAAAGCCTTTGCACGGCACCATTGAGAACATCCTCACGGAGAATTCGAACGCGGCGCCCATCGTTGCCGGGGAATGGCTGCTGCTCGCCTTACATGAGCGCGACGCCGCCGCGGCCGAGCGTGCACTTGCCGTTATGCCTCCAGAAGGATGTTACGACGGAGCTATTCCATTTCCTAAATCCTGGGGCGAGGCTCTGATCGCTCAGATGCGCGGCGACCACGCCGCAGCGCGCACAGCGCTCACGAAGGCGCGGGAAGAACTCAAAAAAATTGTGCACAACCTACCTGATTATGCGGAGGCCCTCTGTGCACTCGGTGTCGTCGATGCTGTGCTTGGAAATAACGAGGACGCCATTCGCGCGGGGAGTCGAGCGGTCGAGTTAATGCCTCTTAGCAAAAATGCCATCGAGGGGCCGTTGTTAATTAAATATCTCGCTGCAATCTATGCGTGGACAGGTGACAAAGATCCCGCGCTCGAACAACTAGATAAAGCGGTGCATCTTCCGTGCTACCTCAGCTACGGGGAGTTGCGGCTCCATCCGATTTGGGATCCCCTGCGCGGCGACCCGCGCTTCGAGAAAATTGTAGCCTCACTCGCGCCGAAGTGAGCTGTGATGGGGTTGCCTCCGCGTTTTTTGCGCCCCACCTGCTCGTTAACGAGCAGTTTCGGATAACCCACAACGTCAATACAGCACATGCGCAATCTCGAGCTGGAGATCACGCGGCGATTCCGCAGACGTGTTTTGTGCGTTCACGCTTTTTTGCGAATCCTAACTAATATCGCTGGCGGTGGCGGAGAGCAAATAGGCGCGCCGGATGACACGCTTTTTGCTCAATCAAACAATTTTACGACGGAGCTTCCCGGGGCCGAAGGCTAATTCGTAATCGCTCCGCGCGAATAAGATCCGGGCTAAACGCCGCCACATTGAGAACGATCATGATCAACGCGAAGAGATACATTCCCATTGTGAGTCCAATCCCGGCGTGCAGCGCACAAATGCAGATTAGCCAAATCTTTCGTGTTTTGCTGCTCCAAATAAGAAATGGGTAGCCAATTTCCAACGCCCAAATAGATATTGCCACGACGGGGAACAGATACTTCCAGCTCGCCAGGATCTCTGGATCAATAACGTTGAAGGGCGGACGGATCAGCGCACGCCATACGCTGGATCCATTCCACCAGCCGCTCCCGAGGCATTTCGTGAGACCACTGAAAAAATAGATGACGCACAAGTGAAGTTGAAGCACGCGACGCCAGAATCCGAGAAGCTGCGGATTTTTCGGTCGTGACCTTCGCAGGCGCCAGTCGAGCGAATTCCGGTCTGGCAGCGGCGACAGCATCAGGTAAAAAAGTCCAATGGTCATAAAATTGTCCACGCCGTAGGATACGAACCCTCCACTCTTGGCTGCGCAAAGGTGAAGAAACCACGCCAGAATCGCGGAGACTCGACAGGTAAATCCAATGAGCAGGCTGCAGCCGGCGATGAGCAAACAAATCCATGCAGCGGAGAGCACTGTGCCTTCGCCCAGGCCAACGTGTTCTCCGAGTGCCACCAGCCATCCCAATCTTGGCACGAAACGGCTCTCCACGGAGAGAAGAGCGTCAGCCAAATTGCGGTTGATCAAGCCGCTGGTTCCCGCCAGCAAATAATTCCAGTCGTTCCTCAATGATAACGAATAAAGCGTTGTCTGAAGGCCAAGACCCAGGCGCAGAACCGTTAGCCAACTGTCCGTCCCAGTTGGAAACAGAAATGCGCGGAGGTATTCTTTGGGGGCCGATATTCGATTCACGGGACTTCCGGTTCGTTGCGTTCCTCCGACACACTAAATTCGTAGGTGTACAACACCTGGTTCGATGCTCTTTTTCCCTGTTCGAATTCCCTTACGCTGGGTAAAGTGACCGATTCAAGTACTGCGCGAATCGTCTTCACGTCAGGGTGCTCACGCCACACCGATTGAGCCAGCATCTTGACCAAGATTTCCCTCAACGCGTCGTGCTTGGTGCGTCCTATCTGGTCGAGCAAGCTCATTACACGTAGACCCGCGGCGGCGTTGCTCACCTGGGGCAGCTCGTATTCCATTCGGCCGTCGGGATAGTGTAACTCGAAAACGAGTTTGTACGTGCCCGGGACATTTGGCGCAAAATAGCCGTAACCGGTTTCGATTCCAGCGAGATGCAAATATGTTGTCAGCGCCCGGCGCACTGGATTTGACGCTGCCAGGCGCTGGCCCAACGCAATCGATGCGATCCCTTCGGCTTTCTGCGAAAAATCCTTAAACGAAGAAGGAAGAATCGTTGGTCCCTGCGTTACCAAGCGCAGCGTGTCGCGACAGGAGAATGAAACGATTAATAGAAAATGCAGCGCGAACCATGCCGTGCAGACATTCTTTTGACGCAAGATCCGTCCAGCTCGCTGAGCAAAAGAGTAAGTGATGCTACCTATTTGAACGTGTCCAAGACAGCCTTTATGTCCGTCGCGTTATCAGAGGTAAGGAGGTGCGTGGCGTTAGGATCATTAGCAACAGACTCTCCTTGCGGCGCATTTCTCGCAACTTCAGACGCTGTGACCTTATCAGTCTTAAGACCTGTCTTATGTTGCGGGAGAGGCGGGTAGTGTTCAGGTGTGGCGCCAGTACCTTCTATATAATAGATGTCGTATTGGTCTGGCGGAAAGGGATCTAATGCCTTTATGAACTCGTCTTTGCTCCTGACGTCAGCATAGTCGCTTAGAGTTTTTCCAATTTTTAGCCTGAACTTTTTATCGGCAACTGTGTGTTGTTTGGATCCGGCAGCAAAGGAACGGAAGCTGACGACTGCCAGGATCGCCATAACAGCCACCACAATAAATGCGAATGTTCCAGATAGGGTTTTCATAACGACTCGTTTGCGCCTCCGGCTCCAAATTAGCAAGCATAAAATTCAAGGATTTCTCTCATTAGGCTTACTAGTAACCGGCGGCTGGACGATCTGGACTCACCCGACCCGAAAACGGATGTCACGAATGGTTTTCCCGCCGAACCGTTGTTTCAGCTTTCGTAAGCTGTCGATCGTGGAGAACCGCTCGAGCTCCTAGTGCAGAGATTCCTTTGGTGCAAGATCCAGCCTGCTCTCACAGCGAAAAAAATGAGCGATGCTGCCTATTTGAAGCAAGCTAGAACGGCGTCGATGTCCGCTTGATAATCAGAATAAAGGTAATGGACGGCGTTCGGATCATTCGCGGAGGCGTCAGTCGCAGTGGTATTCGCCACTTCGGATTTTGTGACCTTAGCAGTCCTAATAACACATGGTGGATGATTATGATGATTGTAAGGCTCGATCGGTTGCTCTCCAGCTTTACAAAGGAATTTAATCCGGTAATCCCCTCTGTGGTCTTCCTTTAGAGTGTTCAACTTAGCGTCGAAGTCCTGTTGGCTCGTCTTCAGCTGGCAGTACCCGCCTGGGCCTGGGTGTCCACAAGTAATTGGCTTAGTGATTTTGAATTTCTTATGTGCAGGGATTTCCTGGTTCGAACCCACGGCAAACGCGCGCAAGCTGAGGACTGCGATGATCGCGACGACCGCCAATACAGCAAATGTGAATGTTCGTGATAGGGTTTTCATAGCGGCCGCTGGTTTGACTCGGCGCGGCGCAATTTGCAAGCATAAAATTCCGGAGCAGCCTCCTCTCAGTCGGTTCAGCTCGCTCAGTTCAGCCGCGAGTG
>CATPAT010000281.1 GCA_955652155.1 uncultured Chthoniobacterales bacterium
CAGCTTTCGTGGCCATATTTTTGGGGGGATCACTCTAAGTAAGTCCCCCGCGACAGATTCGCCAAGCAGAAAAGCTAGCGCGCGCGCCGATGCCCTCTGGAAAGCAGTTGCTCAAACCAAGCCCCGCCGAATATTCGTCGCATGACCTCAGAGAAGAAGCATGAACGGTTCATGCGCAGCGCGCTAGCTGAGGCGCGAAAGTCCATCGGGCAAACGAGCCCGAATCCCGCGGTCGGCGCCGTTTTGGTTGTTGGAAACCGAATCGTCGCGCGCGGACACCATCGCCGGGCCGGATTTCCCCATGCCGAAATCGAGTGTCTCCGAAGTTTTCGACGCAAGGTCCCGAAAAACGCCACGCTCTATGTCACGTTGGAACCGTGCTCCACGAGAGGTCGGACTGGGGCCTGCACCGACGAGATCATTCGGGCGGCGGTTAACTCTGTTGTGATTGGCGCGACCGATCCGAACCCGCGCCATCGCGGCCGCGGGATCGAGATTTTGCGTAGCGCCGGGATAGAAGTGAGAGCGGGCGTGCTCGCGGAAGAATGCGCCGCATTGAACGAATCATTTAATAAATGGATCGCGACCGGAATTCCGTTCGTAATTGCAAAATGCGGAATGAGCTTAGACGGCCGCTTGACCCGCCCTGAAAGGGGATCGCGCTGGATCACAAGCCCGACCGCGCGCCGACACGCGCAGACGCTGCGTGGGGAAACGGACGCGATTTTGATCGGCGCGGAAACGCTGCGGACCGACAATCCGCGTTTAACCGTCCGCGGTCGGGGCCAAGTCCGCCAGCCGGTGCGCGTGGTGATAACTCGTTCCGGTAAGCTCCCTCGTAGCGCTCGTTTTTTCACGGACCGCTTTGCTAAAAATAGTTTTGTTTATCGGAATATGCCGCTCGGCGCGATTCTGGCCGAATTAGGACAAAAAAATATAACCAGCGTGATGATCGAAGGCGGCGGAAACGTCCTCGGTCACGCTTTAGATGAGCGACTGATTGATAAGGTGCAAATTTATGTGGCTCCGATCTTGACCGGAGGGCCAATCGTGGCCTTTGGTGGACGGGGGACGCCTCGGACACACGAAGGCGCGCATCTTGAGCGGGTAAAGTTTGAAAAGATCGGACCCGATATTTGCGTGACGGGTTACCCGAAATACGATCGCGGCGAGAGAGGGTGAACAAATTGCGAAACTTTTACGTCTACTTCAGGTTCAATAACTGAAGTTTGGGAGGTAACATAAAACATGAAAAAGCTTCTTTTAATCGCGCTCGTGGCAGGTGGATTCGCATTCGCTGCAGCCCCGAGTTCTAATGCTGGTATCGCGATTGGCATCGGAGTCGGATATCCTGGGTACGGATATCCTTATTACGGGTACGGCTACCCTTACGGATACGGGTACTACCGGCCGTACTATGGGTACTACGGTGGGCCGTCATTTTATTGGTATCACGGACACCGAGTGTACTATTCGCGTGGGCATCATCGCCACTGGCGGTAAGACAAGCGGCGAAAAGTTTTCTCAAGCTGGCGGGTTCAATATCCCGCCAGCTTATTTTTTTGGCGACGTTGAAGCAGCCGGCGCGGATGGCGATGTATTTGCCGGGGGCTCTTGAAATTCCTTCTTTAAACGTTCCTGTAGCGCCGGCAACTGCTGCTGACGCTTCGCTTCGGTTTCCTGTCGCAATTCGTGCTCAATGCGACGCCTCTCCTGCAGATAACGTTGCTCAAACTGTTCCCGTTTTTCACCCTCGAGGCGCAAGCCGGAATCACGCAAGGCCGCGTCCACTTCCAGTTTTACCCGCGCGCGGTAAGCTTGTTCCCGCTCGCGCAACACCTTTCGCTCCTCCGGACCCATTTTCATCCAACGCTCCGCGTTCCTTTGGAATATTTTTCGATCTTCCGATGGCATCGCGTTCCATCGATCGCGCGGATTGTTCAAATTTGGAGCATGTCGTGGCGGAGGCATTCTCCGAACATTCGGACGTTGCCCTCCTTGCGGCTGCGCTTGGATCGATTCGGAGCCGATGATCAAAATCGCGCCGGTCGCGATTGCGCCTACAAGGTTTGCGTATCGTCGTCCCACAAGCTGGTCTCGTCTGTGGCCAACAATTCGTCCAGATCGGCGACAACGTCATAATCCTGCGGATCGATCCTCACGATCACATCCGGCGGACTGTCGGCCGGATTACGGCCGGCGGGCTGATGGACGGCCAGGATTGTCGCTGTCACTGCGATCGCCACTCCCGTCACTGGAACGAGCCTCCGCGGATTAAGCCAACCGCGGAGCCATTCGAAGCGGGCCGAGCGCTCCCGAATTCTCCGAACGACGTTGCGTGCGAAAAAAGGCGAAAGCTGCCTTGGCTTAGCCTGGCCCAGGAGATCCCATAGTTGTTGGTCGTCTTCGCGTTTCATTTCCTTCGCGAATTGAACAAAATCGATTCCCGAAAGTTGCGGCCAGTGTGCGTCCGACAACGTCTTATACCTCAGGCGCTTCCAAAAATCCTTCCAACTGACGAATACGGGTCGGGTGTCGCATCTTCCGCAATGCTTTCGCCTCGATCTGGCGAATACGCTCGCGGGTCACGCGAAATTGGCGCCCGACTTCTTCTAATGTCCGACTGTATCCGTCGACCAAACCGAAGCGCTGTTCCAGAACCTGGCGTTCGCGCTCAGTCAGCGTCTCGAGCACATCCTTGATTTTTTCCTTCAGCAACACGATTGCGGTCATGTCGCAGGGATTTTCAGCGCCCTTATCTTCGATGAAATCGCCGAAATTTGTCTCTTCGCTTTCACCGACAGGCGATTGAAGCGAGATCGGCTGCTGCGCCATCTTCAAAACCGCCCGCACCCGGTCCACCGGCAGCAAAATTTCCTCGGCCACCTCCTCCGGCGTCGGCTCGCGGCCGTATTCCTGGACCAATTGCTTTTGCACCCGCATCAATTTGTTGATCGTCTCGATCATGTGCACGGGGATGCGGATCGTGCGCGCCTGATCGGCGATCGAGCGGGTAATGGCCTGGCGAATCCACCAAGTAGCGTAGGTGGAAAATTTATAGCCGCGGCGATATTCGAATTTCTCGACCGCTTTCATCAAGCCCATGTTGCCTTCCTGGATCAAATCCAGGAAGGACAAGCCACGGTTGGTGTATTTTTTAGCAATCGAAATCACGAGTCGCAGATTGGCCTCGACCATTTCGGTCTTGGCTCGTAACGCTTTTCGCAGCCAGCTTTTCAGAGATTGATATTGCTCGGCGTACTCATCTAGGGAAAGCCAGACGGATTTCTCGAGCTCGCGCGATTGGATCCCGACTGGTGAGCGCGCTCCAGAGGTGTGGCGATGTTTTGCCATCTCAGTCTGAACATTCAGGAGCGTCCGATAATGCTCGTCCGCCAGGTGAACGAATTCTTCAGTCACCTTTTGCTTGAAATAAAATTTCGGATAAAGCCGCTGCAGAGAAGCAAGCGTTCGCTGAAACGCTTTCAATCCCTTGGTGTCCTTTTTGGATGAATTGCCCGACAGCTTCGCGTAATTCTGGGTAATGGCGTCGCCTAATTTTTCGACCTGCTTGCACAATCGCGGCAGGATTTTCATGTAACGCTCCCGGCTCTCGATTTTCTTGTCGAGAATGACACGGTCGAATCGCTCCCCGCCTTCAGTCAGTTTTTGGGCAAGATCGAGATGGGCGCGCGCGGTGAAGCCGAAACGGTTGATGTGCTTTTGCACCATATTTTCCGCTTCCTCGATCCGCTTGGATATCTCCACTTCCTGCTCACGCGTCAGAAGCGGCACCTGACCCATCTGTTTGAGATACATCCGGACCGGATCGTCGAGAATATCCAGCTTCGTCTCGGGTTTTTCTTCCTCCTCCTCGTCGAGATCTTTTTTTACTTCTTTATGTCGATCGACGTCGGATGCCTCGATGACGTCGATTTCCATTCGACGGAGCCGGGTAAGAATGGCATCCAGCTCGTTCGCGTCTGTTATTCCATCCGGAAGCGCCTCGTTCAGGTCATCGAACGTGAGATAACCCTGCTCCTTGGCCAGTTTGATTAGCTCGCGAAGAGGGACTTGAATTTCATTCGCCGCGTCGGTTTCCGTTTTCGTTTTGAGTAATACGTCAGCTCCATTTCTTCGCGCGCGGACCAATGATGTGATCCGCTTCGACTTGAATGCTGCGATTCTCGCTTTGTCTTTCAACTGGGGCGCCGAGATTTTCGATGTTCCTCGCCGGCGCGCTCGCTTAAATTTCGGGTGCTTCGCCGTTGATCGGCGAAGGCTCTTCCTTGCTTTCGAATGCCTGGCCAAGACTGTGGGGTTAAGGTTCGCGGCCTTCGATCAGCGTTCCCATAGATCGACAGTTACCGGCCGGGCTCGGGAACAGACGAAAGCCGAGAAATCTGGTGGAGTTGCTCCTGTAGGTCAACAATTTCTTTCTGTAAATTCACGACTTCGCCGGTGGTCAATTGCGGAAGTCGAATTCGCGTCTCGGCGATCTCAAGCTGCCGGCGTAAGGTCCCCTGAATCAGGCCATTCCACCAGCCCTCAGCCACTTCTGTCGCGTTTGCCGGCATCTTTTGCATCAGCCAAGCAGAAACCAAGCCCTCCTCTTCCGCCGTCAATTGGGACATGAAGGAATTGAGAGAGACAGGATCGTCCAGACGCAATTCGCTGTCCAGAATCCGGGCGAGCAATTCCGTGCCGGATATTTGAGGTAAGACTTCACGCCAGTTTTGTTCGAGAAGAAATTTGCGAGCTGCTTCGTCACGTAAAGCGAGAAGACAAAGGACGGCAAGATCATGCCGCGGAGGCATCGCAGTTGCGGATCGAGCCGGAGCGGATTCGGCGCTGCGTTCAGATCTTGGCCTAGTCATAAGTTTTTCGAACTCAGACGCTGGAACGCCGAGACGCGCACTCATCTTGTTCAAGACCTGGCCGCGCATGAGCGGATCACGCACCTGCGAAACAGTTTCGGCGAGCTTCCGGGCCAGCTGCATTTTTGCCCCAAGCGAGCTTAGATCGACAACTGCGGCTTCGCGATCGATCCAGTAATCAAAAAAGTCGCGCGCAGATGTTACACGCTTTTCGAATTCTTCTTTCCCATTCCGTCGAATGAGCGAATCAGGATCCTCGTCCGGTGGCATATCTGCTACCCGCACGACCAGATCATGTTGAAGGAGTGCGTCGAGTGAATGTTCCGCCGCTTTTCGTCCGGCTTGGTCGGCATCGAAACAAAGAACGACCTCGTCAACGAAGCGCTTCAGAATTCGAGCCTGATGCTCGGTAAAGGCGGTGCCTTGCGGCGCGACCACATTTTTGATGCCGGCTTCAAACAGAGAGATCAAATCGAGCTGGCCTTCGCACACAATCGCGCAGTTTGCTTCAATCAGCGCCCGTTTGGTTTTATGGAGTCCAAAAAGCACGCGCCCTTTTTGAAAGAGCGGCGTTTCCGGTGAGTTCAAATATTTCGCCACCTGCGGATCGGACTCGAGCAACCGGCCGCTGAAGGCAATCACCTCCCCGACGTCGTTACAGATCGGAAATATGATGCGACCGCGAAACCGATCATAGACTTCATTGCCGGGCCGTTCTTCATCGCGCGGCTTGACCAGTCCACTTTGCAACAGCTGGCTGCGCGAGTAACCGCGCTCGAGCGCCCATTTCAAAAACGCGTCCCAACTGTCCGGGGCAAAACCGAGCTGCCAATTTTTTGCGACCTGTTTGTCTATTCCACGATTTTTCAAGTAATCGCGGGCCGCTTCCGCGAACGGCTTCTTCAAGAGATTTTCCTGAAACCAATCTGCGGCCTCGGCATGGAGTTTGAGCAGCGTGCGCCGCGCTTCATGTTGTCGATCTTCGTCCGCGGCCGCGCGTTCCTCGACAATCGGAATGCCGACGCGCGCGGCCAGTTTTCGCACGCCCGCTGGAAAATCGAGGTGCTCGTATTCCATCACGAACCGGAAAACGCTTCCCCCGACGCCGCAGCCGAAGCAATGAAATGTCTGGCGCTGCGGATTGACGTGAAAGGACGGCGTTTTCTCCTGATGAAAGGGACAGAGCGCCTTGAAATTTGCGCCGGCTCGTTTCAGCGGAAAATACGAGCCGATCACCTCGACGATGTCGTTAGCGGCCGCGATCTGCTCTATGGTTTCTGATGGAATCACGTGGGCTGTTATTTTTCGCTCGTTTGCTTTCTGAAGCGATGCCAAATTTACTCAGCGTCGGGGCGCTTTCCAAACAATGAAGAAATTATCGATCCTCGTTTTGATCGCGGTCTTGTCTGCACTGGAAACGGGGCAAGCCCGGGAAGTCATCCATAAAGGCGACGTGGTCGTCGCGCCGATTAGCGGTGAAATTTCGCCTTCGCTTCTCACCTTTTTGCGTCGCGCCCTCAAGACCGCCGAAACCAGCGGCGCGAGTGCGATCATTTTCGAAATGAACACTTACGGCGGCCGGCTCGATAGCGCGGAAGAAATCACGAGCGCGCTTAATCACGCCACCATTCCCACCTATACGTTTATTAATTCGAACGCCGGATCGGCTGGCGCTCTCGTTGCCTTGGCCACGCAGCATATTTATATGGCGCCGGTCAGCGCTATTGGCGCGGCCGCGCCGATCTTACCAACCGGCGAAGACCTTCCCCTGACCGCGCGCGAGAAGACCATTTCCTACTGGTCCGCATTGATCCGGGGCTCCGCTCTAAAGAACGGACACAATCCGGACATCGGCGAAGCGTTCATGAACAAGGAAAAGGAAGTGAAAATCGGCGATCGGGTGATTCACGCCAAAGGGACTCTGCTCACTCTCAACATGCAGGAAGCGACGGAAAAAATAAATGGCAAGCCTTTGCTGGCCGACGGCGTCGCTGAATCGATTGTCGATCTTACAAAAAAAGCGGGCCTCAAAGGCAACGTGGTTTCGATCAAACCCACTGGCTTTGAGCAACTCGCGCTATGGCTCACCACGCTCGCTCCTTTGCTTTTGCTGGCCGGAATTGTGGGCGCTTACCTTGAATTCAAAATTCCGGGGGCAAGCTTACCGGGAATCATCTCCGCCATCTGCTTCGCGCTCTTCTTTCTCGGACATTACCTGGCCGGTCTCGCCGGTTGGGAAGTGGTCGCGCTCTTTGTTCTCGGTGTTGCTCTCGTGATCATCGAGATTCTTTTCTTCGCCCATTCCACGATCGTGTTTGGGGTGCTCGGCGTTCTGCTCATGCTCGCCTCAATGCTTTGGGCGATGATCGATCGTTATCCGGAGCAGCCATTTTTTCCGACGGGCGAAATGCTTGCCGTCCCGCTGCGCAACCTCTTCATCGCGCTCGTGGCAGCCGCGATCGTGATCGCGCTGCTCGCGAAATATCTCCCGCGCACCAGCTTCTATCGACGTTTCGCGCTCCTGACCACGAATCCGCCCGGCCCCTCATTGGCCGGCGTGCCCCGCGAATTTGCGACCGCGGTTGACCTTTCGCCGGGCACCGAAGGCATCTCGCTGTCGATCTTGCGTCCAAGCGGCAAGGCGCGTTTTGTCGACCAGATTATTGACGTGATCACGCAAGGCGAATTCATCCCGCCAAA
>CATPAT010000282.1 GCA_955652155.1 uncultured Chthoniobacterales bacterium
CTTTGGGCCGATACCTTTGACCGCAAGCTCACCGACATCTTTTCGGTCGAGAGTGATATCGCGAAATCGATTGCCGATACACTGAAAGCAAAGCTCAGCGGTTCTGAGGAACACGCCATTTCAGCGCGGCCGACGGAGAACACCGAAGCATATCAACTTTACCTGAAAGGCAGATTTTTTTGGAACAAACGCGATGCGAACGATCTCCAAAAAGCGCTCACGTACTTCGAACAATCGGCCAGAGAAGATCCTAATTATGCGCTGGCTTACTCCGGAACGGCCGATGTTTACGTCTTGTTACCTCTTTTCGGCGGAGCCGACCCGGTTGACGCATATCCGGAGGCGAAGGAAGCGGCTAACAAAGCCATCGCGCTCGATCCAAGTCTCGCGGAACCGCATGCCGCCCTCGCTATGGTCGCCGGCATATTCGATTTCGATTTCCCGCTCTCCATGCGCGAATTCGAAAAAGCGATTGCACTCAATTCCAATTACGCCACCGCGCATCATTGGCTCGGTAATTCGCTTCTCGAATCCATCGGAAGTTTCGACCGGTCGATTGCGGAACTTAAACGTGCTCTCGAACTCGATCCTCTCTCTATGGCCATCAATGTCGATCTCGGCGTCTCCTATTATTTTGCCGGCCGCTATCAAGAAGGCATCGTCCAAACCCGTAAGGCGCTCGATCTCGACCCGAATGCCTACTACACCCATTACAATCTCGGCGAGCTTCTGGAAGTGAGCGGCGATTTACCCGCCGCGATTGCTGAATACGAAAAATCTGTCACGCTGGACAACGATCCCTACCCGCTCGCACTTCTCGGGCATGCCCAGGCTCTGGCTGGGAACCGCGAAGCCGCGCTAAAGATTTTGCAGCAACTGGCTGCCTCTTCGCGCTACGTTCCGGACTACTCTGTCGGCCTGGTTTACCTCGGGCTCGGCGACATGAACCGGGCGCTCGATTGGTTCGAGAAATCGTTCGCCAAACGGCAGCCTGAGTTAAACACCATCCGCTTCGATCCATTGCTCAAACCCCTCCACGGGGACCCGCGCTTCGAGCAATTGGCTGAGAAAATTCTTCCGGCACGCGAGTTGGAAGCACTCAGGAAAAAATGAAGCACACAATCGCCACACTAGCGCTTCGCCGGATTTCGAGCCGCTCCAGATGATCCGCGCTTCCAAAAACTCGTTGCCTCGCCCGCTCCGAAGAATGCGAGGCAATGATGTGCACGGGTTCGTGACACTGAGATGAACTCCATGCTGTTCGGTTTCAAACCGTTGAGTGTTCAACATCTGGCTGAGCGGAGGCGCGTTGTCTTCGCGTCAGGTAGCCGTTAAACTGCCGCGCATTCATGGAGCCGCACCGTATGACCTCGCTGGATTACTACGCCATCGAAGAACTCCTCACCGACGACGAGCGCGCGGCACGCGATCGGACACGGCGTTTTGTGCAGGAAGAAGTCCTAAAGGAGATCGTGCCCTGCCATCGCGCGGGAAAATTTCCGGAACACCTCCGGGCGCGCATGGGTGCGTTACGACTCTTTGCGCCGTTCTTGAAAGAGCACGGCTGTGCCGGACTGAGCTACACGGCGTATGGCCTCATCATGCAAGAGCTTGAACGGGCCGACTCGGGTCTGCGCTCGGAGGCGTCGGTGCAGGGAGCGCTTGCCATATACGCGATTCATTCCTTCGGAACGCCGGAGCAGCATGGGCGCTGGCTCCCGGGGCTAGTGTCGGGCGAGCGCGTGGGTTGTTTCGCACTAACCGAACACGGGCACGGCTCAGACCCTGGCGGTATGGAAACCCACGCCAGACGCGACGGCGCTCATTATATCTTGAACGGAAGCAAACGGTGGATCGGCAACGCGTCCATCGCGGACGTGAAGGTGATTTGGGCGAAGGACGATGACGGACGCGTAGGCGGATTCATTGTGGAGAAAAATGCTCCCGGATTTTGCGCGCAGGATATCGAGGGGAAATTCAGCCTGCGCATGTCACGCACGTCAGAGTGCTGGTTCGAAAACTGCCGCATACCGGCGGAGAATCGTCTGCCCAGGGCGTCGGGGCTGCGCGCGCCGCTCTCGTGTCTTTCGCAGGCGCGTGTGGGCGTTGCCTGGGGCGTGATTGGCGCGGCCATGGATTGTTACGAAACGGCACTCGCTTACGCCAAAAAGCGCGAGCAGTTTGGCCGCCCGATTGCCGGCTTCCAACTGGTGCAGGAAAAACTCGTCTGGATGGTGCAGGAGATTACGAAAGCGCAATTACTGGCGTTGCGTCTCACGCGCATGATGGAGGCGGGCACGGTACTCCCCGCGCAGATCTCGCTGGCGAAGCGAAACAACGTGTGGATGGCGCTCGAATGCGCGCGCAAGGCGCGCGACATCCTGGGCGCCGTGGGCATCACCGATCGCTATTCCGTGATACGGCACCTCATGAACCTTGAGACAGTCTATACCTACGAAGGCACGCACGACATCCACACCCTGGTCGTCGGCCACGACATCACGGGGATCAGTGCCTTCGGCGGCTGAATTGAGCAGCCAATTGAAGGCATCATCATTTTCGCGGATGTCGATCTTCAGCCTAACGAGAACGAGATCGACTTTTCGCGCAATCCCCTCCCGCCGGAGACTAAACGGGGCGCCCGACGAGCGCGTTCAGCGTGGTTCGTGGTGCGTTGCATCGTGATACAAAAGATTTCTAGATCAAAGCGTTGCCGTGTCTTACAAAAAACAAATATTCAGCTAACCGTCGACCATGCCGCACCGATCAAAGGCGAAAGAACCGAAGAACCTCAAACCGGGCCCGCGCAGAAGGGATTTGAAAAAGAATCGCC
>CATPAT010000283.1 GCA_955652155.1 uncultured Chthoniobacterales bacterium
CAAATAACCTAGGTTTGAACGCGAGCAAGGTCAATCGAATGAGGCGTTTGGCGAAGCACAATTCGCAGGCGGCGCGAAAGGCGTTACAATCCGCGGGTGGGTTCGAGTTGGAAGAAAATCCGATACCGGCTGGAGTGGGCGGGCTTACTCATGGCCGCCAAACTCGTCCCGTTGCTGTCGCGTAAAGGTTGTTACCGCCTCGCGCTCGCGCTCGGCGCGTTGATATCGGTCCTCGATCGCCACGGCCGCAAAGTTGCCCTGAGTAATCTCGAGGTCGCTTTTGGGGATCGATTCTCGCAACGCGAACGCGAACAAATCGCGTGTGAATCGTTTCAGCATTTTGCGCGGACAATGCTTGATCTTTTGTGGAGCCCGCGTTTAACGGCCGAAAATTTTTCCAAGTACATTGAGCTGGAGAATTTGGAGGAAACGGCACGCTACGGTCCCGAGCGCAGCATCATGATCGCGTGCTATCACTACAGCAATTTCGAGTGGCTGAGCCTGGCCAGCGGTTTTCTCGATTTGAAAGGCACGATCATCTCCCAAGAATTTAAGAACTCGCTGCTCGATCCGATTTTCAAAAAATTACGGGAGCAATCGGGCCACGAGTTGATTCCGCGGCAGGGCGGGATTGTTCGTCTTTATAAAGTGTTGCGTCGAAAAGGGCGCACCGCGTTGCTGGTCGATCTCACATTGCATCCAAAGATGCCTTCGGTGGCGATCGATTGTTTCGGGCTGAAGACGAGTGTGACTTCGGCGCACGCATGGCTCAATGAGCAAACCGGCGCGCCCATCATTCCGGCGCATACCGAGCCGCTCGCGAACGGCCGCTACCGATTGGTGTTTCATCCGAAAATCGAAACGGCCGGGCGCAGTCATCAGCAGATCGCGCAGGCCTGCTGGAATTCGTTCGAACCATACGTTCGCAAAAACCCCGCGCCGTGGCTTTGGATGTATAAACATTGGCGATACAAACCGGCCACGGCGGATCGGCCCTATCCGTTTTACGCGCGGACGCATGGCCGTTTCGATAAACAAATCAGCGCGGCCGAACTGGTTTCGGCAAAGACGTAGCGTGATCCAAACGGTTGACAAGAGTCCATGCTCCTTCTCAAGTACCGCCATGCGAATTCTTTCCCGCCTGGCTTTTGTTGCTGTTCCAGCTGCTCTTTTAATGCTTACCGGTTGCCAAACTGGAGGCGGATTAACCTCCAGAGGAAGGGCTTATCACGTGGTTGCCTACAAGCCGCACGATCCTTCGAGCGTGCGAGTGAGGCTTTCCACCGGCACGCAAACAGTCTACGTGATGGAAGGCGAACGACTGCTTATGGCCGCGCAGGCGAACGTTGGCCGGGGCGGGGCCTCGACACCGACCGGGCACTTCGCCATTATCAATAAAGATAAGACCAAACGCCGCGTCAGCGAACCTGATGCGGGCTATCCGATGGCTTATTGGTGCGAATTCGCACCGGCCTACGGGTTTCATGAGGGTTTTGTCTGGTCCACGCCGCGGACGCACGGCTGTGTTCGGCTGCATCGCGAAGCAGCGGCTCGCCTTTACCTGCTGGTGCGAATCGGAACTCCGGTCGACATCGCGTCATCCCAACCGGAAGATGAAAAATATGCAAAGGACGTAATGAGGATCGATCAAAGCCGCGATCCGGATCCGCCACGCTCGCTCCTGATGTCTCCGAGCTGGTTCAAGGATCCGCCGGGTCCTCTGCTGGTTGACCAATAGGCTTTGGGTTCGAGAGAATGGTCTGAATTGCCGGCTGAAAAGCAGCCGTGACGTGTTAAGCTTTTCAAGCGATGAGCACGAACCTCATTTCCAGCGGAACGACGGCGCGCGAGAAAGTGAACTTGCGTACGCCGGACGTGATGGCCGCGGTGCAGGAACAGGTCGAGCAGCATTATCGCAGCGATATTGTCGATAAAGTGCGCCGGGCCGGCGGAATCATTCGCGTTGGTGAAACGACGGTGCGGCTGGCCAAGGAATTCGGGTTCTGTTACGGCGTCGAGCGCGCGATCGATCTCGCTTACGCCGCACGAAAAGTTTTCAAAGACCGCCGGTTATTCATCGTTGGCGAGATCATCCACAATCCTGAAGTAAACCAGCAGATCGCGTCTCTCGGGATCAAGAACCTGACCGGGGCAAACAAGCAGGCGGACATCTCCGAACTTGGCCCTGAGGACGTTGTCATCGTGCCCGCTTTTGGAACTGAATTGTCGATCCAACAACAAATCAAGGACCGCGGCTGCCAGATCGTGGACACAACGTGTGGTGACGTGATGAGCGTTTGGAAACGTGTCCGGAAATACGCGAGCGAGTCGGCCACCTCCATCATTCACGGAAAAGCCGAGCACGAGGAGACCAAGGCGACGAGCTCGCGCGCGCTGGGCGATGGCAAAGGGCATTATCTTGTCGTCCTCACCCTCGCCGACACCGATTATGTTTGTAATTACATTCGCCACGGCGGCGACAAACAGGCGTTCCTGGACAAATTCCGCGGCGCATATTCGCCAGGGTTCGATCCGGACGTGCATTTGAAAACGGTGGGCGTGGCCAACCAGACCACGATGTTACGGGGTGAGACCGAGGAAGTGCAGCGCCGG
>CATPAT010000284.1 GCA_955652155.1 uncultured Chthoniobacterales bacterium
GAGGAAGAGGTCGGGCAAGCGGCGAGTCATAATTAGAATGACCAAGACTCGGGAAACAATGAAGCTGAGAAGAAAGGTGAAAAAGACTATGCGCGCCAGATGACGCAGGGGGTGCGGGTTGGAAGAACTTGATTTTGGCATAGAAAACATCTCCTACGTATTAGCGCTGCCCGAGACCGAGGACAACTGCAACCCCGAAAAGAATAAAATCAGGGAGCCGCCAGGAGGATATTTGCTAGACGCAAGTGTCTTCCAAGGAGACGCTATTTCGCTACGTCGGCTATAGTTAGGGCCGGTTACACGCAATGTTCAATGCCAGCTGATCCCGATCCAAAACCGCGGGTTATCGATCTTCACGAAGCCCAGGATGTTGAAAATCACAAACACGCGTTACCTCGGCTGATCGCTCTACTGATGGACGACCTGTTCCGACTGCCCGGCACAAGATTGCGGTTCGGCTTAAATCCAATCTTGGACTTGATCCCTGCCGTGGGCGACGGAGCTGCTGCTTTGATCTCCGCGCTAACGCTGTTTGTCGCGGCCCGTTATCGCATACCGAAGGTCATCATTGCGCGAATGGGTGTAAACATCGTACTGAATGCTCTGATCGGTCTCATTCCCGGAGTAGGCGAAGTGTTCGCCTTTTGGTTCCGTCCAAGCCACCGCAACTATCAATTGCTTAAAACGCACATCCCGGCGATGGCCACTGGCTCAGTCCCTTCGAGAAAAAACGATTGGTTTTTTGTAATCGCGATGGTGACAGCCCTCTTATTACTGTTCTTATTTTGCGCGAGTGTAGGGGCCTACTTCTTCCTACGGCTCCTAAAGGCAATCTTTGGAACGTAAGCATACTCGGCAAATGTATTTCGAGTAGTTTAATTCTTTTGTCTTGCACAAATAAGAGCAAGACGAGAGCGGCGACACCCAGGATTACAATTGAAGCGAGAATTATGTCGTAGGGTCGTTTCAAATGATGGGTTCAACGTCACCCTCAAGGCATCGCTGCATACATCGGGTAAATAAAAGATGTTGTAACTGAATATGCGCTTCTCGCAATCAAAACGACCCCGTCTAAGCCAATTAGCGGCGATGCCTCGTTTCGCGGCGCGGGGGCCGACGGCCGAGATGATGCGGCTGGGACATTGAGGGCTAAAGGCCGCGCCGGATAAATTCGCCGCCGTCAAAGTGAACACCGCTGAGGAACCTCGCGGATTAAATCCATCTCACGCTTCAGTGCTAATTATTACGCAGGCAATTCTCTGACCCACTTGTAAAACGGTATTTCGTCGTGGCCGATTCGCACGTGTATAGGTGTAAAATACACGAATCGCCTATCTTTTGATTCCAGAAATTGAAGTGCTTTTGCGCACTCTTTGAGTGCGATGATGGCAGATGGTCCACCTGCTTACATCGGCCAGATGCCGCCCCTCGATGTTCAGCCGCCCATGGATGTGGAATCATGTATGATCCGGGATCCCCGCGATGCCGTCGTGAGCCACCACGCGCTAGACCAGCAACGATACTGGACTCCGCTTCACTTCTGGAAGAAGCAGATCGGGCATGTCCGTCGATTAATCGGTAGACGCCGCTTCATCGTGGTCAAATGTGAGGATCTAGTCACGCGACCAGACTCGGTCCAGGACGAGATCATGCGGCGGCTACCGTTCCTGAGGAAGAAGACGAACTTCAGTCACTTCCACGAAGTCGCGGCTCCGAGCGCGCTCTCTGCTGAGGCACTCGGCGGCGTCAGGCCGATTGCTCCAGGCAGAATCGGTAACTGGCGGAACCACCCTGCCTCGCGTCGCCGGCCAGATCGCTCGCCATGGACCGATCACTGAGGACCTGATCGAGTTTGGCTACGAAGCTGACGATTCGTGGCTGTCCATGCTGAAAGACGTCAACCCGGATCACAAACCGAGCCACTGGACAGAAGAAGCGAGGCGGCAGCATCGCATCACGCCTCTGTGGCTTCGGGCTTGGGCCGATGCCGTTCTGATCGTCGCTTTGAGACTTTTCGGTGCGCGGATCGTCTAGCCTTAATCGTAGCCGATGAAGCGAAGGAGTGGTGTCAATGGGAATTTTAAGCCGATATGCGCGGACCGTGTAAAGATTGTGGGAGCGCGGTATGTGATCGCGTTCCTGACGGAGTCGCTCATCTGAGGCGAGTTCCCCAAAGTGATCAGTCGCCTGGAACAAAGCGAACGAGCACGCAACTTGTTCGGACAGAATCTCTCGGCCGATTCATCTGGACCGATCAATCGACATATTTTTGCGCGATTGGCATGCGACGCCCGACGCCGAATGCGAGGCTCGTCACTTTCAGTCCGGGGGCAGCCTGCTCGCGTTTGTACTCGTTGAGATCGACACGTCGCTGCACCCAGCGCACTGTCTTCTCGTCAAATCCGTGCGTGATAATGTCGCGCGCGCTCAAATTTTCCTCCACATAGTGTCGTAGGATCTCATCGAGAATCTCGTAGGGCGGAAGGACATCTTGATCGGTTTGATTCGGTTTTAACTCCGCGCTTGGCGCTTTTTCGATTGTCGATTTTGGGATGATTTCGCGCCTGCGGCCTCCTCGCGACGCATAGTCGGAGTTGATCCAGCGTGCTAGGTCGTAAACCATGGTTTTCGGCACATCGCTGATCACGGCGAGCCCGCCCGCCATATCGCCGTACATTGTGCAATAACCGACGGCGAGTTCGCTTTTATTCCCAGTCGTGAGCAACA
>CATPAT010000285.1 GCA_955652155.1 uncultured Chthoniobacterales bacterium
CGATCAGTTTTGCGATTCTGGCTTACGCGAGCGCGTATCTGAAAGTGCATCGCGCGCCGGAGTTTTACGCCAGTCTGCTCAACAATCAGCCGATGGGCTTTTATACGCCGGCTACCATTGTGAAAGACGCGCAGCGGCACGGAGTGAAGATCAAGCCGGTCTGCGTGGCGAAATCCGATTTCCGCTGCAGCGTGATCGATGACAACACTTTCCGACTTGGCTTGTGCGTGGTGAACGGATTGCGGCAAGAGCACGCCGAGCAGCTCATTCGCGAGCGGCAAGATCGATCCGCCAAAGGCCGGATTCGCCGTGGCGAACGCTTCGATTCGCTGGACGATTTCAAACGGCGGGTTTCGCTTTCCAAAGAAGAATTGCGCACGCTGGCGGAACTGGGCGCGCTCAATTGTTTCGCTGATCATCGCCGGGCGGCGATGTGGAAAGTGGAAGAAACGATTCACGACGATTTGGTGGGAAAGAATGTTGTAGAGGCGCTTGTGCCAAGCGC
Organism: uncultured Chthoniobacterales bacterium; assembly: GCA_955652155.1. Taxonomy (GTDB): domain Bacteria; phylum Verrucomicrobiota; class Verrucomicrobiia; order Chthoniobacterales; family UBA10450; genus AV40. Next base: position 506 of record CATPAT010000285.1, read on the forward strand.
CTGTTTAAATAGTTCGGTGCTTGAGACAAGCACCGCTACAACTGCTCGGGATGACAGCGCGACAAAGTCGCCGCTTCTTCCGATGACAATGCCGGAGCGGGTGCGCGCGGATTACGAAACGATGAATTTAACGGCCGGCCCGCATCCGATGAAACTCTTACGGGAGCGGTTGCCGCACATTTGGCGCGCAATTGATCTCTCGAAGGCGAAACACGGTGCGACTGTGCAAATTGCCGGCAACGTGATTTGCCGACAGCGACCGGGCACTGCGAAAGGATTTGTTTTCGTGAGTTTGGAAGACGAGACCGGAGTTTCGAATGCGATTGTCGATCCGGATTTGTTCGAGCGCTTTCGACTTTTGATCACCGAAGAAGATTTTCTGGTGATCGAAGGTGACGTTCAGAACTCAGACAACGTCGTCTTAATCAAAACACGGAACATCCGACCACTCGCGCATGACGAGCTTGTCGGGAGCGAGTCGCACGATTTCAGGTAACACCACGCATATGAACGCGTATAAGGCACCGTCCTACACACAAAGGACTCGACATCCGTCAGGCAACATCTTATAAGCGATGCCGATTACGTCACCCGACGTTTCAACGTATCTTTCGGCCGAGCTAAGAAGCTCGTGGGGCTGCACCTTCGCTGAAACCCCCCGCTTAACGCGATCTCCAGATCCAACTGGAAACTTAAATGCAGCCCTAACAATGAGAAAAACAAATATGAAAAAAACAAATATGAAAAAAACAACCAACCTTCCACTGATAGCGGCAATCGCGCTGGGTGTGATTGCCTTCTTCACGATGGGCTCGGCGCCCTCCGCGTCGGCTTCCACTCCCATACTGGTTACCATCACTGCGGCATATGATTTCTCGACATTTCCCAATGTAACGGGAACCTTTACCACAACCGGGGCCCTTACAATTTCAGGGGCTTCTACAATGCACGTTGACCCTAATTTTAATGGTATCAGAGCTCATTGCGTGGTTACGTTGATACCATCAGATGGCAGTGGAACTATCATAATTGATCAGCAATGCCAATTTGCCACTTCTATGCCCGCGCCCTACCCAACCGGTCAAGGTAAGGGAAGGTGGGAGATTGTAAGTGGCACAGGTGCTTATGCGAACCTTAACGGGAACGGGTCACTTACGATGCCGGGTAATGAAGAAGCAATGACAGGGGTTATTTACCATTAATTATAGGATCCTGCACACAGCAGTATCTCGCAATCAGCCGTCACGCTTCGTCGCGTGGCGGCTTATTGTTTGCGCGGCAAAGATCGACAACTTCACGTAAGCGCACCCGCAACTCACACAACTCCGCCACCGATAATTATCGCGTTCCAAGCGAAATTACCTCAACAGCCGGGACGCTAAGGCCCCTCCCACATTTTATTATTCGCCGGCGTGACGCGACGTTGATTCTTTTGGTTCAGCAGATTTCTGGGCTGGTTTTTGATCGGACTCTATCCATTCGGTGTGGAAAACGCCGGGCTTGTCGACGCGTTCGTAAGTGTGAGCGCCGAAGAAGTCGCGTTGGGCCTGTAACAAGTTCGATGGCAAACGCGCCGAGCGATAGCTGTCGAAGTAAGCAAGGGATGCCGAAAAGGCCGGAACGGCAACGCCGTATTCGACCGCGGTGGCGACGGCGATCCGCCAGTTGTCCTGCGTGTTTTTGATGATGTCAGTAAAATAGGAGTCGAGCAGCAGATTATGCAGCGCGGGATCGCGTTTGTAAGCGTCAACGATGCAATTCAAAAACTTCGCGCGAATGATGCAGCCGCCGCGCCAGATGGTGGCGATATCGCCGAAGTTCAGGTTCCAATTGTATTGTTTGCTGGCTGCCCCCAGTAATTCCATTCCTTGCGCGTAAGAAACGATCTTGGACGCGTAGAGGGCATTGCGCACGGCATCGGTCAATTTTTTGCGATCGCCCGTAAATTGTTTCGGTTTCGGCTGCGGAAGGATTTTCGATGCCGCGACCCGTTCGTCTTTGCGCGAAGAGATGACGCGCGCTTCGACCGCGGCATTAATTGTCGAGATAACAACTGATTGCGCGATGGCCGATTGGAGAGTCCACATGCCGGTCCCTTTTTGACCGGCTTTATCGAGAATGACATCGACCAGCGGTTTGCCGGTTTCGGGATCGATCTTCCGAAAAATCTGCGACGTGATATCGATGAGATAGCTGTCGAGCTCGCCTTTGTTCCATTCGGTGAAGGTTTCGGCGAGCTGTTTATCATCCATCCCGACAACGTTTTTGAGAATGGCGTAGGCTTCGCAAATTAGCTGCATGTCGCCGTACTCGATTCCGTTGTGCACCATTTTCACGTAGTGCCCGGCGCCGTCGGGGCCCATGTACCGGCAGCACGGTTCACCATCGACCTGC
>CATPAT010000286.1 GCA_955652155.1 uncultured Chthoniobacterales bacterium
GGCCGCAATCGGATCGCGGCGAACATCGTCGTAACGCAGATCGCAAACACGTGACACCGGCAGCTGATCACGCGCGCGCATGAAAGTCTTCAGCGCTTGGGACCAATAAGTCAGCGCATCGCGACCGATCTGCACCGGATCGACCGCATCGCTAAAGACGCGCCGCAAAATTGTGACCAGACTTGAAACCGAAACAACCGCTTCCATCGGGTCGCGATGGATTTGAACGAATCGCGCGTCCGGATAGATCGACAATAACGCTGGCGCGGCGAACATGTGGGCCGGCGCTTTCAGGACCCATCGCTCGGCTGATTTTCTGAACTGAAGATGTTGCAGAGAACGGCGATGAAATTCATAGGCCGATCGCAAATCCTGGTTGAAAAACCACGCGCGATAGGTTGGGACGTTGTACATGGTATCGAATTGATCGCTCATGAATGTTTGGCTCATCAGTGAGACGCATTCCTGCGGCAGCTCTGCGCCGGTCGCATGCACACTTTCGAAAGTCGGCGCCAGCCAGCGCAGCATCACGAGATTTCTGGCTGCCTGCCGAATACGCTCTGGTCGATCTTTCGAGCTTGGTGGTGATGGCGACATCACCTCCCACGTTAACGGCGCACGATGCGCCGGATCGGCGGCGAGGAGAATGTGTAACAAAGTTGTCCCGCTACGTGGCAAGCCGACGACGAACAACGGTTCGCGGATTTCTTGTTGCGCGATCCCGGGGTAAAACTGGCGGTCCCGCGTAAGGAGAAGGCGATTGCACAAAATGCGCACGACATCGCTCCGCAGCGCCATTTTTCCGATTACATTAAGCCGCCCCTCACGATCACAGGATTCGAGCAAGCGGGACAGCGGCTCAAGAAATTCTCCAGGACCGAAGTCCTCGAGACGACAGCGACGCTTTGCCGTCTCGATGAATTTGGTGGCGGACGGAGGTGTCGATCTTATACCGGCTTTTTCGAGCCCGGCGCCGCATTTGTTCAGCAGCCGAATCGGAAACGGTGCGCGGGTTTGCTCGACGGTCGTAGGGGCGCGCATACATCGACAATTGTGGCAGGTGCGCCCGAAGGCAAGCCCGCATCTTGCGCGACGGACACAGCCGTTCCATCGTTCCTTATGACGACGGAGAAAGCGACGTTTGGGGCGGGGTGTTTTTGGGGCGTGGAAGAGACTTTTCGCAACCTTAAGGGCGTGAGCTCGACCGCCGTAGGGTATGCCGGCGGGAACAAAGAAAATCCGAGCTACGAAGATGTTTGCAGCGACGAGACCGGCCACGCCGAGGTTGTTCAAGTGGAATTCGATCCTACCCAAATCAGCTATGAGCAGTTGCTCGATGTTTTTTGGTCCAACCACAATCCAACCACGTTGAATCGACAAGGTCCCGATCTGGGCACGCAATATCGCTCGGTGATTTTTTATCATTCGCCGGAACAAAAAGCCGCGGCCGAAAAGTCGAAGCAAAAGATCAGCGAAAGCGGCAAATTTAATCGACCGGTCGTAACGCAAATCGAGCCCGCTCCGAAGTTCTGGCGCGCGGAAGAATATCACCAGCGCTATTTGGAAAAGCGCGGCCAATCGCACTGCGCCATTTGAAAACGTGGGAGGGGCCTCAGAGCCCCGAGTCCAAACTAATGGAATGTCGCGGCGCTAAGGCCGCTCCCACATTCTTTTCATGAGTGGCGAAGTTGTTCGCACGAAAGCCTTCGTCTCCGACGCGGCCAACTTCATTGTCGATCTTGCCCACAAAGCGCTGGCTGAGCGGAACGAGTTCCGGATTGCGTTATCAGGCGGAAATACGCCGCAGCCGGTTTATTCGGAGATTGCGCGGATTGGTCGCGATTTGCCGTGGGAACGCATTCTGATCACATTCGGAGACGAGCGCTGTGTGCCGCCGGACGACGCGCAGAGTAATTTTCGCATGGCGCATGAAACTTTGTTCGTTCCCGCGAGCGTGCCTGAAAAATCAATCATGCGAATGCGCGGCGAGATCGATCCGGCCATTGCAGCCCAACAATATCAGGACGATGTCGATCTTCTGGCGACGCAGCGCGGCGAACAAATTTACCGGCACGATCTGATTTTGCTCGGACTGGGCGACGACGGCCACACGGCTTCACTGTTCCCCGGAAGCGCCGCGCTGAACGAAGCCACCCGGCGCGTGGTCGCGAACTTCGTATCGAAACTGAACGCATGGCGGCTGACTTTTACGTTGCCACTCATCAACCATGCACGACACGTCTGCTTTCTGGTGAATGCGAGCAAGCAGGCGAAGTTGATCGAGCGCGTAATTGGCGGCGATCCGCAATTTCCGGCGTCGCGAGTAAATCCGACCGCCGGTAAGCTGACCTGGATGCTCGGGGAGTAGAGGCGCGCTGGTAGCACCGGGCTTCAGCCCGGTGTCCCTGCGACAATGGAAAGAAAACCGTTTAAACGGTTTTGCGAATACAACTCTCGCCACACACCGCGCTAAAGCGCGGTGTTAATTGTAACGTTCGCGCTTCAATATTGCTCGCCTTCGTCCGGTTTTTGGGTCACGCGATCGTCGATCGCCCAGACATGCAACATTACCGCTCCCCAATAGGGGATCAGCATCAGGATTCCCCATCCCGCCGATGCGATCGCGGCCAAAATTGCGAAAGCGATCGCGGTAGGAGTAATGAGGAACAAAATGAGCGCGCCCATCACACGATGACCTTTATAGATATGGCCGAGTCCGGGAATGATGCTGAGCAATATCGCCATCGCGTCGCTTGCCTTCGGGTCTGCCGGCTTGGAGGCTGCAAGCGTCCAGTCGCAGTTGGTGCACGCTTGCGCGTTTGCGGGCAGGGCGGTCCCGCAAAAAGGACATTCCATGGTGTCGAAGCTGACCGGTTCCGGTTGCGGCGGAGCGTCGGTGTATTCCATACTTGAATCGAATCGCCATTGAACGTCACAAGAGCCGCCGAATTCGTCAAGCATTCCTTGTCATTCTCCGCGCTGTCTTGGAATGTATGGCCTCTGCCAATGGCGACGCTTTCTGAGATTGTCGGATACACGAACAAGTACTTGCGCATTCGCAAAGTCGAAGATTGGCCAAACGCGCTCAACGGCCTGCAAATCGAAAACTCGGGCGACGTCACCAAAATCGGTGCCGCCGTGGATGTCTCCACGCGAGTTTTGACCGCAGCCGCCAGAAGACAGATCAATCTTCTGGTCGTGCATCACGGTTTGTTTTGGCCGGGCTTGCAGCCGGTCGCGGGCCCGTTGCGCGGACAAATAAAACTCGCCTTTGAAAACGACATCGCGCTCTACAGCGCGCATCTGCCGCTAGACGTTCATCCTGAAGTGGGCAATAACGCGCAGCTCGCCGCGGCGCTTGGATTCAAAAAGACCAAACCGTTCCTGGAAGAACAAGGGGAGCTGGTTGGATTGAAGACGAAGAACACGCTGCCGCGGGCGGCGTTGATCCGAAAGCTTAGAACCGCATTACGTCGCCCGATAAAGACATTCAATTTCGGACCAACGGAAGCAAACAGGGTTGGGATCGTGACCGGCGCGGCCGGCTCGGAAATTTATCGGGTCGCGCAAGAGAAAATCGACACCTTCATTACCGGCGAAGCACCCCATTGGGCGGCGGTTGCCGCGGAGGAATTGGGAATCAATCTTCTTCTCGGCGGCCACTACGCGACCGAAACATTCGGCGTCAAAGCCCTCGCCACGCATCTCTCAGAACGCTTCAATTTACCGTGGGAATTTTTGAATTTTCCGACCGGTCTTTGACGACCCCAGCGGCCAATGGATTTCGATTGTGAACTTTTTGCTTTCGTAAATTCGGAGACGTTGTTCTTTGTTCGCCGATGGCTGCGGTGCAATCTCAGCGAGTAAGCACCCGCGCGACCGGCGTCGTCGGCGTGGCGGTCATGTGCTCACGCCTGCTTGGACTGATTCGCGAACAGGTTTTTGCCGGACTTTTCGGCGCCGGCAAAAACCTTGACGCCTTCCTGATGGCGTTTCGGTTGCCGAATCTGTTGCGCGATTTATTTGCCGAGGGCGCTCTCTCGACTGCGTTCATTACGACATTTTCACGAAAGATCGCGACGGAAGGCGATGAATCCGCCTGGCGACTTGGCAACAAAGTCGCAACCCTGACCGCGGTTTTCATGAGCGCGGTCACGTTGGTCGGCATCATCTATGCGCCACAACTGATTCATTTGATGACGTGGTGGAGTTGGTCGCCGGAGAAGACGGAGACCACGATTTTGCTCACACGCATCATGTGGCCATTCATTTTGCTCGTCTCCCTCGCCGCGTTGGTGATGGGGATGTTGAACGCGAAGCATGTTTTCGGCGCGCCGGCCATGGCTTCGAGCTTTTTTAATCTCGGGTCGATCATTGGCGGCGTCGCGTTCGGTTGGTGGCTCGATCCCCATTTCGGCACGCGCTCGCTAATCGGATTGTCGATCGGAACGTTGATCGGCGGGGTCTGGCAATTGTCCTCGCAGTTTCCTTCGCTGCGGCGCGTCGGCTACAAGTATCACGCGGACTTCCATTGGCGCGATCAAGGCGTGCGGACCGTCCTGATGCTGATGGGTCCGGCAGTGATCGCCGCCAGCGCGGTCCAGGTGAATGTGCTTATCAACAGCGGTTTCGCGGCCCGACTTGGCGACGGTCCAGTGAGCTGGTTGAACATCGCTTTTCGTTTAATGCAATTGCCGCTCGGTATTTTTGGCGTCGCAGTCGGTACCGTCACCTTGCCGCTGGTCTCGCGTACCGCCGCGCTCGGCGACATGGCCGGATTTCGTTCAGCTCTGGCGCACGCGATTCGACTGGTCACGTTGCTGACAATTCCGGCCGCGATCGGATTGATCATCCTTGCGCAACCGATCATCAGTGTGATTTATGAGCACGGCCGGTTTACTCCCGAAGCAACGCGGCAAACGGCCGGCGCCTTGCAATTTTACGCGATCGGACTGGCCGCTTATTCGGCGGTGAAAGTTTTGGCGCCGGCATTTTACGCGCTTGATAAGCGTTATCTTCCGATGATGGTCAGCATTTTCTCGATCGCGATTAATTTCGTCTTGAACTGGTTTTTCATGTTCAAAGTCGGGCTCGGCCACCGCGGCCTCGCGCTTTCGACCAGCCTGGTCGCGCTCACCAATTTCCTGCTCTTATATATTATGATGCGAAAATACGCCGGTCCGCTCGAGACCGGGGCGATCCTAGGATTGCTGGCAAGGCTGGCGATTCCATCGCTGCTTCTCGCCGGTATTTGCTGGCTCGCATTGGTATTTCTTTTTCAAGCGGCCGCGCCATTGCCTGAATGGCAAAAAATTATTGGTGTGCTGGTCGTAATTGCTGTCGCCGCCGTAGCGTTCTTTGGAAGCGCGTTTCTTTTCCGGGTCACCGAAGTGCGCGACATTGTCGATCTTGTCCGTCGGAGGTTTGGCAGGTAGGGGCGATTGGCCCAATCGGTCCGAGCCGGACTTGCGTTTGCGGGCGGTTCGGTGAATGGAGCCGGCGGGAGCTGAGCGACATGGACGGGAAAGCCCAAGAGGGTGAGTGAGCGGGAAGCGAACGAATCAACCGCCCCTACCTAAGCGCTTGATCGAGATCTTCGATCAAATCATCGGCGTTTTCCAAGCCGATCGATAACCGGATTAGACCTTCTGGCGAGGTCGTGCCCGGTCCTTCGATCGAAGCGCGGTGCTCGATCAAACTTTCCACGCCACCCAAACTGGTCGCGCGAGTAAAAATCTTTGTGCTCGTCGTGACTTTCATGGCCGGATCGCGGCCGCCTTTCACTTCAAACGAAAGCATTCCGCCGAACATCGACATCTGTTTTTGCGCGATCTTGTGGCCGGGGTGCGCCTGCAACCCGGGATAATGCACGCGCTCGACTTTGCTGTGGGCGGCGAGAAACTCGGCCAACTTGGCTGCGTTTTGCGAATGCGCGCGCATCCGCCAGGGCAGCGTTCGCATTCCGCGCAGGATCAGCCAACAATCGAACGGCGAGGGGACCGCGCCGCCTTCATATTGAATGTTGCGAATGCGCTGGAAAAGATCGCCGTCGCTTTTTGCGACCACAATTCCGCCCAAGACGTCGCAATGGCCCCCAAAATATTTTGTGGTGGAGTGAAGAATAAAATCGGCGCCGAGATCGAACGGTCGCTGAAGAATGGGCGCCCAGGTATTGTCGCAAACGCAGAGCGCACCGGCGTCATGCACAATTTTTGAAATTTCGGCCAGATCGACAATTTTGAGCAGCGGATTGGAAGGCGTTTCCATCCAGGCGAGCTTCGTTTTTGAACCCAGCGCTTTTTTCACCGCGGCCAGGTCGCTCATATCGATGAAATCGGCTTGAAGTCCCCAACGCAGGAAAATTTCGCGGAGCAATCGCGATGTGCCGTAGTAGGCGTCCACGTGCGCGAGCACATGGTCGCCCGGCGCGAGCGCCTGAAAAATTGCGCCGGTCGCGCCCGTCCCGGAGGCAAATGCGGCCGCGCCTGCGCCGCCCTCGAGCGCGCTGATTCCCTCCTCCAGCGCCTGGCGATTCGGGTTGTTGTTGCGCGTATACATGAACCCGCGCGAGTAGGTGCCTTCCAGGTCCCGCTCGAACGTGGTGGAAAGGTGAATGGGCGCTGAGACTGCGCCGGTGGCAGGATCGACCCGCTGGCCGGCGTGCACGGCGAGAGTTTCAATTTTCATGTGTCGCGGAGAGGTTACGAATTCCGAGAGGATTGTCGATCTTGCTTAGAGGGACAGGTCACGTCCTAAAAATCTTCTACCTCTCCGCTTCAAAAGGGGCGGGGAAGCCAAACCCAACTCCATTGATCGCACGTTTCGATTTGACGATGCGATTCGGCCAGTGGAAATAGCAACCTGCATTGCCTCGTTTGATGCTCTAAATTCTGAGCGCGCATTCATGACGATTTACGACGACGAAATTTTTAAGATGGCCTGTGACCAGTTTCGGGTCATTGCCGATTACCTCAGCATCGACAAGAACGATCGCGAACGACTGATGTATCCGAAGCGCTCCATCGCCGTCACCCTGCCCGTGCACATGGACGATGGCAGCACGAGGACGTTTCAGGGTTATCGCGTCCAGCATCATCTCACGCTCGGACCGACCAAGGGCGGAACGCGATTCGCGCCGTCACTATCAATGGGCGAGACGGCTGCGCTCGCGATGTGGATGAGTTGGAAATGCGCGCTGGCAAATTTGCCTTA
>CATPAT010000287.1 GCA_955652155.1 uncultured Chthoniobacterales bacterium
GTATTCGTAGTTTGTTTTGTCCTTGATCGCTAGAAACGCATGTTTGGCCAGAAATGCGCCGGCCTTGCGTCTGGTTGAACGCGTTAATTCGGCTTTTAACCATTTGAAGATCGCGACCGCGATCGATTCACACGTTTTCAAGATCACGTTGCCGACGAATCCGTCGCAGACCACGACTTCCACCGGGTCTTCGAAAAGATGGCGGCCTTCAATGTTGCCCCGGAAGTTGAGTGAAGTTTTCTTCAACATCTTGAAAACTTCCTTGGTCTTTTCAGTTCCTTTCACGTCCTCCTCACCGAGCGAAATCAAACCGACCCTCGGACTCTTGTATCCAAGGACATGGCGCGAATAGACCGAGCCCATGATCGCATATTGCAAAAGATGCTCTGGACGCGCGTCGATGTTGGCGCCGGCGTCCACTAAAACGAAGACGTTAAATTGCGTGGGAAGGACCGCCGCGATTCCGGGGCGATCAACTCCTTCGAGGGTGCGCAGTTTGATCATGCTCGCGGCAACGGCGGCCCCGGTATGTCCTGCACTGACGATTGCATCCGCTTCGCCGTGTTTTACCAGATCGACCGCGCGACTTACGGACGAGTCTTTCTTGCGCCGAACGGCTGACCAGGCTCTGTCGCTCATGTCGACGACCTGAGTCGCATGCACGATGGCGATTCGGCGGTCGTTGCATTTGTGTTTCCTGAGCTCTGCTTCGATCTGCTTCGTGTCGCCTACCAGGAAGAGTTTTTTGATGTGCCGATACTCGCGCAGCGCCATGACTGCTCCGGCGACAAGATTAGGCGGCCCAAAATCGCCGCCCATTGCATCCAAGGCGATCTTCATCGGAAACAAATTTTGCGAGCTTTAGCCGCTCTTTGCAAAATTAAATTTGAGGCGCGCGTCCTATCCTTTGCCTTCAACCGTCAGGACCTGGCGACCCTTATAATAGCCGCAGGAGGGGCAAACAGTATGACCGGCGACGGTGCTTCCACATTGTGGGCATTTGCTAAATTGCGGCCGATGCCAGCGGTTGGCCGCTTTTCGTGTGCGCAGCCGCATCTTGGATGTTTTGCGTTTCGGGACTCCCATGGCAGCGGACTAGAAAAGCAGAGTTTGTGAAAAACACAAACGCGCTCTCATTTTCTCAATTTCAATTTATCCAGCGCGCTCCAGTCGGCCTTTCGTTTCGTTTCTGCCGCCGCGGCTATCGCGGCAGCCGCTTTACAGACGCGTCCGCCTTCCCGGTCGCAGCGCGGATGCGCCGGCAGGTTCAGCAAAATGTCTTGCCGCATGAACGGTCCAAGGTCGACCGTCTCCGGGCCATGAAGTTCCGTGTGCAGTGCAAACGCCGGAACTTTGATGTCGTGCACAAATTTCTCCAGGCACGCGACGCAGGTCAGTTCGACGGGCTGTTTGAGCAAGCCGTTTGCCCAGAGCGAGCCTTCCGAAACGCCGATGTCGATCTTGTATTGCATCGGTCCCACGCAGCGCACCCCTTCCGCTTCCAACTCCGGAATCAGGCAATCTTCTTCGCCTTCAAGGTGCAATCCCTCGGGCGGAATTTGTTTGAGATGAATCTTCACTTGCGAATCCTTTCGCAGTTTATCCTTTAAATTTTTTTCCCAGCGCGCTTGCGACCGGACTTGGAACGAATTTCGAGACGTCGCCGCCGAGTCGCGCGATTTCCTTTACCAATCGAGAACTCAAATAAGTGTATTCCTCTTTCGGCATGAGGAAGATCGTTTCCACGTTGCCCTCGAGCTTTCGGTTCATCAACGCCATCTGAAATTCGAATTCGAAATCTGAGACCGCGCGAAGTCCGCGAATGACCGCGTTCGCTTTTTGCTGAACCGCAAATTCGACCAGCAGCCCATCGAACTGCGCGATCCGGACGTTGTCGATCTTGCCCACAGTTTGCTGCAATAAATTGAGTCGCTCTTTCAGCGAAAAGAGCGGCTGCTTCTCGTCGTTGTGCGCGACTGCTACGATGACTTCATCAAAAAGTTTGCGGGCTCGCTCGACGACATCGAGATGGCCGTTGGTGACCGGGTCGAAGCTGCCCGGATAGATCGCGCGTTTCATTTCAGCCGAAATTCAATCATCAAACCATAAAATCAAATCCATTAGCCGGACGGATTCGCTATGACGAACATTTGATGCATTCATTTGCCGAACGATGCGTAAAGCCGGACATTGCTGTCCCGGCTCATGATGAATTCGTCCACCTACAAGAAGGTTGCCGTCGCCAGCACATTCTCGCCGCGCTTTGAGCAAGTGCTTTCCGAGGCGGGAAGAATTCGCGAGCGGTTCGGCGCAGATTTGAGCTTGATCTACATCGGCGAACGGAACGACGAGACGGCAAGGAAATTTCAAGAAATACTTGGCCGGCTGCAATTGCCGGGCGATTCGCCGGTCCATTATGGTCAGGGAGACCCGGCCGATGGAATTTTGCGGGCAATCGCCGACAACGATGTCGATCTTATCGTCGCCGGCGCGCTGGAGAAACAGAGTGCGCTCCATCCATTTCTCGGGAACGTCGCCCGTCGGCTTTTGCGTGAGGCCAGCTGTTCAGTTTTACTTTTTACGAATCCCGAGCTCAAACCGAAGCCGCTACGCCGGATCGTTTTCGTCGCGAACTATTCCGACCACGCCCAACGCGCATTTCAACAAACGCTTAAGCTGGCAGCGGCGGAATTGTCCGAGCGGCTTTACGCCGTTCGCGTTTACACAACCTTCGACGAAGTCCGGGCAACGATGTTCGTCGACAACGGCGATGGCACACCACGGCCGCGAACATTCGACGAAGAAGACGCCGCTTTGGAAAAATTCGTGTTAGCCGCGGGCGAGACCGAAGTGCCGATCGAGGCGCGCTGTATTCGCGGCAACACCGGATTCGCGGCGTCGGACTTCATCAAGTCGGTCGAAGCCGATTTGCTCGTCGTTCCCGTGCACAAGAGCGAAACATCGGCCGAACGTTTGCCAAATCACCTCGCTTGGATCGCGGACGTGATCCCGTGCAATCTCTGGCTAATTCGCTGAACGCGCGTGAGCCGCAGGCGACCAAGTTGTAGAGGCGCTTGTGCCAAGCGCCTGTTTATTTAATTCGGCGTTTGACACAAACGCCGCTACAACATTTTCGATCCGAAAATGAATTCTGCTCCTGAATTCCACGCCTGGAGCCCATCGCATCTCACCGTGATTTTTCTCACGATCGGATTGCCATTTTTGCTCGCGCTCATTGTTCATCGAACGAGATCGCGTCTGCTCGAACGCTCGATCTGTTTTGCAATCTCGGCGTTGCTTCTAATCAATTACGTCGCCTATCTGATCGTCGCGCGAGACTTCGGGGTCACGACCTGGTACCGGATGTTGCCGCTACAACTGTGCGATTGGGCAATGGCGGTCATCATCGTCGCGCTCTGGACGGGCAATCGCCGCTGGCTTGAAGTGGCTTACTTTTGGGGAATCGGCGGAACGCTTCAGGCAATTATTACTCCAAATTTGCGTTATGGCTTTCCCGATCTCCGTTTCATCAGCTTCTTCGTCGCGCATTCCGGGATCATTATCGGAATCGCCTTCCTGATGCTGATCTACGGATTCCGTCCGCGCGCGCCCGGCATTTTGCGGACATTTGCCTGGACGGAAATGTATTTCGTCGTCGCATTCACAACCGATTTGCTGACCGGCGAGAACTACGGATTTCTGCTCCACAAACCAGAGGCAGCTTCGCTCCTGAATTTTCTGTCTGATTCGCGGCCGCTCTATCTCCTCGAATTTCACGGCCTGGCGTTCCTTTTCTTCTGCGCACTCTACGTGCCATTTGCGATTGTCGATCTTGGGCGCAAACTGCAAACTTCTCCAATGGCATGAAACCTTTTCGCGTGGGTAAAATTTCCATCGGTGGAAGCCGCCCCGTATTTATTCTCGGCCCGTGCGTGATTGAATCGGAAAAGTTTGTTTGGCAAATGGCGAGAGGCATCGCAAAAATCTGTGCCTCGGAAGATGTCGATCTTGTCTTTAAAGCGTCCTACGACAAAGCGAACCGGACTTCGGTACGTTCGTTTCGCGGAATCGGCGCGCGCGAAGGTTGCGAAATTCTCGCGGCGATCGGCCGTGAGCTGAAAATTCCGATAACGACCGATGTGCATTCGCCAGACGAAGCCAAGCTCGCCGGCGAGATGATCGACCTTTTGCAGATTCCGGCGTTCCTGTGTCGCCAAACCGATTTGTTGAAGGTGGCGGCTGAAACAGGACGCGCCGTTAACGTGAAGAAGGGGCAATTCCTAGCGCCATGGGATGTGAAGAACATCGCCGACAAGTTGACGGCGTTCGGTTGTAAGAAATTTTGCTTCACCGAGCGCGGTACGACGTTCGGCTACAATAATTTGGTCGCGGACATGCGCTCGCTCTACTGGATGCGAGAAGAAGGTTATCCAGTCATTTTCGACGCGACTCATTCGGTTCAGCGGCCGGGCGGTGGAGGGGACAAAACTTCCGGCGATAGTGCGCTCGCGCCAGTGCTCGCGCGGGCCGCGCTCGCCGCGGGTTGCGACGGTATCTTCATGGAAGTGCATGAAAATCCGGCGCGCGCGTTGTCTGATGCCGCCAACCAAATTCCGCTAAAGGATTTGCCGAAGCATCTGCGCATGTTAAAAGCTATCCATGCTGCCGTTTCAGGTAGGGGCGATTGACCCCAATCGCCCGGGCGCGGCGAGTGGGGCGTTGCGGAAGCCGGCGGTTCGGGCGAACCGCTCCGACTTGGGCTTCGCGGTTTGTTTATTGTCGATCTTGCTTTTGTCGATTGCGCTCGCGATCGAGCCGGTATTTGCCGCTAAACCGAAGTCCAGGAAGGACAAACATCTGAGCCCGACGCCAAGCGCTTCTCCGGGCGAACAAAGCTTAACCAACATTCCGCTTCCGGTTGGCCACGAAGCGAAAGGTCTCATCCTTCCGGACTTTGATGTGGAAGGCCACTTGCGCGGACGCTTTGAAGCGGCCTCGGCCAAACGCCTCGATGAATACCACATCGGCTTTCATTCGTTGAAGATCATCACTTACACCTCAGAGAGTAAACCCGATCTCACCGTCGAATTGAGTGAATCGGTCCTTAATTTGAAAACGCGAATCCTTAGTTCGAACGAGCGCACCATCATCAAGCGCGCGGATTTCGACATCTCCGGCGACTCGGTGGAATTCGACACCAACACGCACACTGGCAAACTGGTTGGCAATGTGAAGATGGTGATCACGAGCCAATCGCAATTGTTAGGCAACCAAAACGAGTGAGCAGGGTCGGCGTAATTGCTTTCATTAGCTTTTGGGTGTCGGCCGCTTCGTTGTGCGGTCAAACGACTTCGGCCAGTCCATCGCCGGCGGCGACGGCAAAAAAGGAGAAAAAAAAAGAGAAGCAGCCAGCCGATAACACCAATCCCTTGGTTGGCGGAATCAAGGGCGCACCAACGAACGGACCGGTGACGACGGAGATTTATGCGGACGACGCCTTCTTTGATTCCAACAAGAACGTCGGCATTTTCAGCGGTCACGTGAAAGTGGCCGATCCGCGCTTTACTTTGCAGTCCGAAAAATTGACCGTCTATATCACGAAAGGTGAAAATCAGGGACTCGAAAAAGCGATCGCGGAAGGAAACGTGGCTGTCGTGCGGGATCGGCCGGACCCGAATGGTGGCGCGCCCACGCGGGCGGTCGGCCGGTCGGACCAGGCAACTTATATTGCCTCGACTGGCAATGTCGAGCTGCGCGGAACGCCGCGAGTCCAGGAAGGCGTGAACACCCATATCGCCACAAGTCCGGACACCGTCATGGTCGTAAATCAAAACGGGCAATTGACCACGCACGGCCCAAGCCGCACCGAAATTCGTCAGGAACCAAAAACCGAAGAACAAAAAAACGAAACGAAGCCCACGCCTTCACCGAAACCGCCGGGCACATCATGATCGGCCAGACTGCATCCCGTCCCGGATCGCAAGTGGCGTCACCACCTGAAGCGAAGGTCGACAGTGTCCTTGCCACTGATCAGCTCGTGAAAATTTATGGCGGTCGCTCGGTAGTCGATGGAGTGAACATCAACGCGCGCGCCGGCGAGATTGTCGGTTTGCTCGGACCGAACGGCGCTGGCAAGACGACCACCTTTTACATGATTGTCGGACTCGTTAGGCCGAACAGCGGCCGAGTAATGTTTTCGGGCACGGACGTGACCAATTATCCGATGTACAAGCGTGCGCGGCTCGGGATGGGTTATTTGCCGCAGGAGGAATCGATTTTTCGCAAGATGACGGTCGAACAAAACATCATGGCGATTTTGGAAACGCTGCCGATGAGCAAAGCGGAACGAAAGAATCGCTGCGAACAATTGCTCCATCAGTTCGGAATCGAACGGATCGCGAAAAATCAGGCGCTGACATTGAGCGGCGGCGAAAAACGCAGGCTCACAATCGCGCGCTCGCTCGTCACCAAACCGAAATTGCTCATGTTGGACGAACCGTTCAGCGGCGTCGATCCGATCGCGGTTTACGACGTGCAACAGATCATCGTTAACCTGCGCAAGCTTGGTCTCGCCATTTTAATTACCGATCACAACGTCCGCGAGACTTTGTCGATCGTGGATCGCGCCTATTTGATCTTTGAAGGTCGCGTTGAAAGCGAAGGCACCAAAGATTTCCTCATCAACGACCCGATTAGCCGCCAACTTTACCTCGGCGAACGATTCAAGATGTGAGGAGAATGACGAAATCCGAATGACGAATGACAAACAACCACTTTTGGCGCTTCGACATTCGCGCTTCGTCATTTAATCGGTCTTTCCCACTTCCAGATCGGCAAATTATTTTCCGGATCGATTGTTTCACTGATTTTTTCAAAGCCGCATTTTTCCAAGACGCGGGTTGAAGCGTTCGGTTCGGCGAGCGTGTGGGCGCGGAGAAGTCGAACCAATTTGTCCTGAGAGGCGAAATCGATGAGCGCGTTCGCAACTTCGGTCGCGTAACCCTTTCCTTGATAGGCCGGCGCGATGCCGTAAGCAATTTCGGCGACGCCGTCAAGATCGGGCGGACCGGGAAAACCGCACAAGCCGATCAGAACGTTGTCGACCTTGTGGATAACACCGAAACCGAATCGCCACGGATCTGTTTCCCTGGCATTCTCGACACTTGTCTTAAAGTCGGATGAAGCGCTGAGGAGTTGGTCGTGAACTCCGTCCGCAACACGAAGTCCGGCGACGTTTTTGAATTCTTCCGGCCCGTGCAGAAGCGCGCGCAGATGGCGAGGCAAATGCGGAGCTAGAATCAGATTTTTCGTCTGGATCGTCATCGAGAACCTGCTTCCGTCATTCCGAGCGAGGCTCTCTGTCATCTCGAGCGAAGTCGAGACATCTCTTTTGTTGTCTGCCGATGCTTTCCGACAACAAAGGCGGATTGGAAATCGAGTGGCTTCCGCGTTAGAAGTTAGACCGTTCAATGAGCGAACCAGTGGCAGCGGCAGTTTCATCGACGCGCGATCAGCGCGAAAAAACTGTGCCGGTGGTGACGGTGGAAAGCTTTTACGATTCGCACGCCGAGAAACTGCAGATGAAATTGGAAGGGCCGCGGGTTGGCTTTCACCGGAAAATTCGCGAGCCGACCATCAATCGTCCCGGCCTCGCGCTTTCTGGCTTCTTCAAATATTTTGCGGAGAAGCGCGTGCAGGTGCTGGGCGCGGCGGAAAGCACTTATCTCAAACACCTGTCGCAGTCGCTGCGGGTAAAACGGTTCCGCGATATGTGCGCGAAAAAAATCCCGTGCCTTGTCTCGTCGCGCGGGTTCCACCTCGATCCGGCCCTGTTGCAGGTCGCGACCGAAGAGAAGATCGCAGTCTTTCGGACGCCGATGATCACGATGAAGTTTATCAACGCGGCGACCATCGCACTCGAAGTCGATTTTTCGCCGACAGTGACCGAGTTCGGCAGCATGGTGGACATTCTTGGCATCGGTGTGCTCATTCGCGGAGCGAGTGGCATTGGCAAAAGCGAGACCGCACTGGGATTAATCGAGCGCGGATACAGTTTAGTCGCGGACGACGTCACACGCATCACTTCGCTGGAGGGTCGCGAACTGATGGCCACGGCGCCCGATCTTACCCGCAATCACATGGAAGTGCGCGGGATCGGCATTATCAACGTCGCCTCGGTGTTTGGAATCGGCAGCATTCGAATCGAAAAACGCCTAGATTTAGTCGTCACGCTTGAAGAATGGGAAAACGTGCAGGAAATCGAACGCGTCGGAATCGAACGGGAATCGTATGAAATTCTCGGATTGAAAGTGCCGCACGTGACAATTCCAGTGCGCATGGGGCGCGACATCGCGCGCTTGATCGAAGTCGCAGCGATGGACCAAAAGCTAAAAGGTCTTGGCCAAAATAGTGCCGTCGATTTCAACACCAAACTGCTCAATTTAATGGAGCCAAGATCCACAAATGGGCCTGCTTAGCCGTCGAGGGAGCACTGCCTCGCCGAGTCAAAAAATTGAAAAGGACGTGCCGGTGATAAACCGGCTCGGTCTGCACGCCCGTCCCGCCGCGATGTTTGTTCGCATTGCCAGCCGTTACCGGGCCGAAATTTGGGTGTCCAAGGAAGGCGAAGAAGTGAACGGCAAAAGCATCATGGGATTGATGATGCTTGCGGCCGGCCAGGGATCGAAGCTCCACATCCGCTGCGAAGGACCAGACGCCGCCAAGGCGATGTCCGAATTGGAGGAATTAATCAATGCGCGCTTTCACGAGGATTGATTTCTCTCTACAATCGCACGCGGATGAGCGGCGATAACAAGGAAATTCGATTTCGCGGAGCAGGCGTCTCGCCCGGGCTCGCGCGCGCCGTCATTCACGTCGTTCGCGACGATCTCGATGATGTTGTCCGTTATCACATTGAGCCGTCGCAAATTGGAAACGAGATCGCGCGGTTCGAGACTGCGCTCGTGCAAACGCGCGTCCAAATCCTCGAGATGCAGCAAAAAATCGCGGAAGCGATTGGCGCCAAAGACGCCGCTATCTTCGACGCCCATCTGCTTGTGGTCGAGGATCGCACTTTGATCGACGAGGTTTTGCGCCGCTTGGAAACAGAACGCTGCAACGTCGAGTGGGCTTTTCAGGAAGTGGCCAGCAATTACGCCGAGACGTTGAGCAAAATCGACGACCCCTATTTGCGCGAA
>CATPAT010000288.1 GCA_955652155.1 uncultured Chthoniobacterales bacterium
AAATGGACGCGACTAGCGTCGGTGGAGATCGTCACGGGATTATCGTCGCGCCGGTTGCGGGCTCGATCTGGGAGACGTGGCAGATGAAGTTAACCAGCAGCGGCTGGCAAGCGTCCAACGGCGCGAAGTTCGACCTCACTTCGAACGGGTTGCGTCCGGCGGGTTGGACTTCGGGCGACGCGGCCGGGTTGCCGATGTTTCCAGCGCTCGTGCGTTACGATGAATGCGAACGCGGAATGGTCGAGCACGCAGTGCGGCTGGCCGTGCCATTCACGCGACGCGAATACATTTATCCGGCGAACCATTCCGCGTCATCGATCCCGGCAACATCGACTCAGTATCCGGCGATGGGTCAGCGATTTCGCTTGAAGGCAAGCTTTGTTGTTCCGAGCGGCTGGACGATTGAAGAAAAGGCGGTCTGTTACGCGCTCAAAAAATATGGCGCGCTCGTGGCCGACAACAGCGGCGGATTTTTTTCCATTTCTGTTTGTCCGGACGATCGGTTTTCGCCGAGTGCGTTCAATAATCTGTCCACGATCGACGTTAGCAATTTCGAGGTAATCCAATCAACAGGGTCGACTGAAGGACCGCGATCGCCCGGCGCACCGACGGTCAATGCCGGCGCGGATCAAAACATCAGCGCGCTAAGCACAACGTTGAGTGGCACAGTGATTGATCCAAGCGGGACCGCGACGATCTTGTGGAAACTTTATTCCGGACCGACCGCGGTTAGCTTCGCGAATTCGAACGCGGCGACAACGCTCGTGAATTTCAGTCAGTCTGGAACGTACACATTCGAGTTGAGCGCGGACGACGCTGTTCACGCCGTCGCGTACGACGCGATGATCGTGAATGTGCAGAGCGGTTCACCGACACCGACTCCAACGCCTTCTTCAACACCAACACCAACTCCAACTGCAACCCCGACCGCGACGCCAACGGCTACGCCGACACCGACGATTACTCCAACACCCACACCCACCGCTACTCCGACTCCAACACCAACACCGAGCAGCACACCATCAGTGACACCGACGATCACCGTTGCAGTTTCCCCGACCAGCGTCATCGAAGGAAGCGATGCGACCTTTACGTTTTCAAGTTCGGTGGTCGTCTCGCAACCGGTCATGATCAGTTATTCGATGCGTGGAACTGCAATCAACGGAACCGATTACACATTGAGCGGAACGCCTGGGCAGGTGACGATCGTTGCCGGACAAAATTCAGCGACAGTGGTACTGCACTCGATTGCTGATCATGTGAGAGAGAAGAATGAAACCGCAGTCGCGGCGTTAGCCAACGGCAGCGGTTACAAAATTCCAATACGCGCAAAGGCAACGCTCACTATTCTCAACCAGCCATAAGTCCGAGGCCGGACTCGCATTGAGTTCTCGGAAAAATCAATAGCGGTGGACGCATGATCTGCTACCTTCCGCGCGCAAATACGATGAAACCATTTTCAGGAATCATTGCATTCATCGCGATCTTGATTTGCCTTTCGGTCGCAAAAGCCGGGGTCGTGAGCGTCAAAGTCAGAATGACGACGGGCCCGCAAGATCCTCCTTCGACAACATTCGCATCGAACACTCTAAAACTCTATGCGATCTTCAAAACCGAAGGCGCGAAAGCTGGCGACAAGATCCGTGGGGTACTGATCGCGGAAGACGTCGGTGATGTGGCGCCGGCGAACACGAAAGTCCTCGAGACAATACTCGACATGGAGGGCGACACCGACGCCGGTGACTTTAGTTTTAGCGAGCCGACCAACGGTTGGCCGGTCGGAAAATATCGGGTGGAAATCTACGTGAACGACGAACTCGTCACGGCCGCGAAGTTTACGATCAAATCCGCCAAGAAGAAATCCGCCGACGAAGAGGAAGAAGAATCAGGCGATTGAAAAGTGATGAGTGACAGGTGACGAGTGACCAGCGGGAGCGTCACTTTTCCGAACGCATAATGGTTCTCCGATGCGAAATCAGTGAATCGTCGGTGATTGAATGTGCTCGGGTCGCGGGCCGATGCCCACGAAACGCGCGGGCAACGATTGCAATGCGGGAAACCATTGCAGCAGCCGAATTAGAAACGGACAGGAGTCGTCGCTTTTTGATTCGCGGCCGGTCACCACGTTGCGATGAATGAATGCCTGCATGGCTTGAATCAAGCGGGTGGGCCATTCGCGCCGTCTTTGCACTTGCGTCATATCGGCTACTGACACCGGCCCGCGTTTTAATTTTGCCGCCAGCAGGTTCGCAGTCGCGACCGCGTCCTGGAGCGCGAGGTTGATCCCCACTCCACCGGCGGGAGACATCGCGTGCGCACTGTCTCCGATGCAAAGCAATCCTTCCCGACACCATGTTTTCAGACGATTGACTTGCACGGTAAGCAGTTTGATTTTCGACCAGTCGTCCAGTTCGCTGATGCGATCCTTCAGAAAAGGCGCGAGCGCGACGATTTCTTTGTGCAAAGCCGGAAGTCCTCGCTCTTTAGCCGTTTCGATGCCGCCTTTTGGAATAACGAATCCAGCTTGGTAGTACTGGTCACGATTAATGAGCACGAGCAGTTTGCCGTGCCGAAAGAAGCCGAACAACTGCTCGGGATCGCCGCCACGTCTGGAGATGTGCATCCAAAGGACATCGATCGGCACTCCGAGTTCTTGAATCTCAAACCCCGCACGCGTGTGAGTGATGGCGTAGCGGCCATCAGCGCCAATGACAAGAGCGGCGCGAAAATTACGTTCGCCGTCGGGAGTCTTCGCGCGGACGCCTACGACTCGGTCGCCTTCGATGATTAGATCGACAACTTCGTGCTGCATGTGGAGCGCGAAAGAAGGAAAGGCTTTGGCTTTGCCGGCGAAAAAGTTCAGGAAGTCCCATTGCGGCATGAACCCGATGAATTTGCAGTGCGTTGGCAGACGCGAGAAATTGGCGATGCCTGCGATGTGGCCATTAAAAATTCCCCTCAACCGGGAGAACTCCTGATGCGGCAGTTTTAAGAACTCATCAAGCAATCCAAGCTCGTGCATTAATTCGAGGGTGGATGGATGAATGGTGTCGCCACGGAAGTCGCGATTGAAATCGGAATGCTTCTCCAGCACTGCCACATCCACGCCGGCACGCGCCAGCAAGTAACCGGTCATCATTCCCGCTGGGCCCCCACCAACAATGACGCATTGGGTCCGGACCTCAGGGAACAAGTTCATGGGTTGGGTCACATCAGCGTCCGGAAAAGGCTGAAGCTAATGACAAGCGTCTGGAGGAAAAAGAAAACCGCATAGAACTGGTGAAAGCGCTGGTTGCGGGTGATTGCTGCGGTCGTTAGGCCGGCCAGAAAAACAGAGCTGCTGACGTAATAGGGCAGGCCGAGTTCGAGAAAATGCGGCATGCCTTTGAGTAAGCTGTCAACGATGTCGACGGGGCCGAACAGGGCCATGAGAATGAAGAACGCGCGATGGTTTGCGTAGAAGTGGGTCTTGTAGTTGACCGATTCGTCAGCCACGCCTTCGCGCGGAAAAAGCAGGAGCGAGGCAAGAAACAAAATCGTGGGTGACGCTAGGACAAAGACAAAAAGGTAAAAAGTCCACTGCTGCTGGTTGCGCCAGCGATAGAAAATCCACCAGGCAACCACCAGATAAATAAAAAGGTTCGCGATCCACAGAGCGTGCACCCAGTAAATATGGCGGCGGGAGCGCGCTTGCAGCATCTCGCCGACGCCGGCCAGCACCCTGGTCATCCCCAAAGCCAATATGATCGAGATGAGAACGGAGAGATAACTGAAAGGATCCATGACGAAGAAAGCAAGAATTAAGAATTTGGAAGGAGGAAGTGAAGGTAAATTCGACGTTGGGCGGAACTTGCCACTCCGGCTTGGACCGTTGAGCATCTGCTTGTGGAGCCGAAATCGAAATACGATGTCGTGATCCTCGGTGCCGGGCATCCGCCTTCGCCGAGGCTACGGCGTGACAAGTTAACGGTGCGAGACTTTGACGGTAACAATGAAGCCTAAATACGATGTGATTGTTCTTGGTGCAGGCCACAATGGGCTGGTCGCGGCGAGTTATCTGGGACGCGCCGGGCTGAGGGTACTCTTATTAGAGAAGAACGATTACATCGGCGGGGCGACCACTTCGCAAAAGGTTTTTCCCGATTACGACGCCCGGCTGTCGCGCTATTCGTATCTG
>CATPAT010000289.1 GCA_955652155.1 uncultured Chthoniobacterales bacterium
CTTTATTCGCCGCGCAGCATGAGCCCGGACAACCGGGATTCGACCATGCCGGCTTACAAATTTCTTTACGAGAAGCATCCGATCAGTGGCGAGCGCTCGGCCGACGCGTTGCAAATCGAGGGCCGAGACGCGCCGCCGCCGGGTTGGGAAATTGTTCCAACCTACGAGGCCAAATGTCTCGTTGCTTATTTGATGTCGCTCGATCAATCACATCCGCTCAAGGAAGTTAAGACAGCACCGGGCGGTGCGGCCCCGCCAGCGGGTTCGCCTCCGGCAGTGCCCGCCGGATCACCCGCGCCTGCGCCACCGAAGAAATGAACGACCAAACTCCAAATCCCACGTCGCTCACCCGTCAGGGAATGGATTATGGCGAAACGTCGGACGTCCAGGAAGTGCACGCCGCGATTCAGCGCGAGAAACGCGAGCCGCGCGTTGGACTCGAGCCGCTTTCGATTTGGTTGATCGCTGTTTACGGGATCGCGATTTTCACCGGGGGCGCTTATCTCGGCCGCTACTCTGGAAATTTTTCCGGCGACGGACTCGATCCGTTGGGCGGACCGCCACCGGCCAAAAAAGGTGGCGGACCGCAAGGACAACAACAGCAAGCTGAACTTTCCCCGCGCGACCGCGGCAAAAAGATTTTCGCGGCCAACTGTCAAACGTGTCATCAAGCCAATGGTCTCGGTGTTTCCGGTCAATATCCGCCGCTGGCCGGCTCGGAATTTACCACTGGCGGTTCGAAGCGACCGGCGATGATCGTTCTTAAGGGTTTGCAAGGACCGGTCACGGTGAAAGGCCAAAAATTCGGCAGCGCGGTCATGCAACCTTGGGACAAAACATTGACCGATCAAAAAATTGCCGACGTTCTGACTTACGAACGGAGCGAGTGGGGGAACAGCGCCAGTCCGGTGACTGCTGAACAAATCGCGGGTTTGCGCAAAGAATTGGCGAACCATCCCGATTCGTACGCCGAGCCTGATGTGTTAGCGGTCCCAGAGAACGCCGAGCTTTCCGGCGGTGCGCCCGCAGGAGCAGCTCCGCCGAAACCAGGCGAAGCGGCAAAACCTGGTGGCAACCCGCCCCCCCCGCCGCCGAAATCATAACGCGGGTCATCCCGAGCCCTTCGACAAGCTCAGGGCAGGCCCCGCTGCCCTGCAAAAATAGCCGAAGCCCTGAGCGAAGCGCGCCAGGCGCGCGAAGCCGAACGGGGAGGGATCTCACCCACGAAGCTTGGATCACGCTTCGGTGCCTTGCCTGATCAATCAGCGTTTGAGAGATCCTTCTCCCCCGACTGCGGGATCTGGATGACAGATCACGTGAGTGCGTCCGCGAGCAGTTCGGCCATGTGCTTGGGGTGGAACTCGGTGAGATCAACAATTTGGTGACGGCAACTCGTGCCGGAAGCGATAACAACATCGGCTTGTTGATTGTCGATCTTGCGCAGTAAATCGGCTGCAACTTGGCGCGATAATTCGTATTTTTCGGCGAGCGCGCCGAACGCGCCGGCCATTCCGCAGCATCCGGTATCGAGCAAAGCTGCTTTGCGTCCGGGTAATCGTTCTACCAGCCGCGCCATGAAAGCGGGATTGATCAACGACTTGGCGTGACAATGGGGATGAATCGCGACGCTCGTTTCACGGTGTTGAAACGAAACCGCGTCTGGATTTTGTTCGAGCAAATCGTCGACGAACTTTTCGAAGAGGAAACAGCGTTCCGCGATCTTCTCCGCATTGTCGATCTTCAGTTCGCGATAATCTTCCACGAACATCGACCAGCACGATGGTTCGAGGAAAATAATCGGCGGAGCCGATTGTTGAGACGTTGAGGTCCGAGGTGCGAGCCGCACTTGCGTTGGACTGGCCTCGTTGAGAGGTTGAGAAGACATCAAGAGATCGACATTGTGGCGGCCGACTTCTGCCGCCGCGTCGAGATTTCCCTGACTGAACGCCGGCCGGCCGCAACATTTCCGGTTTTGCAGTAGCTCAACCTCGAATCCGAGCGCGCTGAGCACTTTCACAGCGGCGATCCCAATATTCGGCTCGTGGTAACGAACGAAGGTGTCGTCCCAAAGGATCACTTTCCCGCGCGAATGATTTGCTCCGTTTGGTTGTGAATTACCGGCGAACCAGCGGTCGAAACGCGTTTGCGCGTAATGCGGAAGGGAACGCTTTGCTGAAATTCCGAGCGTTTTCTCCATCAACGCGCGGATGGGCGCATGATCGAGAGTTGCGTTTGCCAGCCATGGAATGGTGCAACCGATTCGGCCTAACAAATCGACATTGCTAAAAAAGCGCTCCCGCAGCGGCAAACCATCGCGACGGTGTCGCGCATAAAGCATTTCTGCTTTGAGCAACGCAAGATTCACGTTCGATGGACATTCCGGCGTGCAGCCTTTGCAGGAGAGACAATTGCTGAGCGCGGCGTCCAGTTCCTCCGACTTCAACGGGTCGTGTCCGTTTCCGCGCAGCTCGAGCGAGCGCCGGATAATATTGGCGCGACCGCGCGTCGACATAACTTCGTCACCAGTCGCGATGAATGTCGGACACATAATCGGCGTATCTTTGCGGCAACCGCCACACCCGTTGCATTGCTCGAGATTGCCAATGAACGATCGATCCTTGAACGCGAAGGCGAGCCGCGGCTCGAATGGCAGCTCGATCGGTTTAACGAAGTTGTTGCGGAGGTGATTGTCGATCTTGTAGGCGAATCCGAAAATTTTTCCGGGATTGAAAATGTTTTTAGGATCGAACGTGCGCTTGATCTCGCGCATGACATTCAGGAGTGAGTCGCCGAGTTGTTCTCGCATGTACTCCGCGCGCGCGATGCCGACTCCGTGCTCCGCTGAGAGCGAACCTTTAAATTCGCGCACGAGCGCGGAGGTTTGATCGGCTACGAGCCGGTATTTTCGCAAATCGTCCGGGCTGTGGAGGTCGAGAACTGGCCGGACATGAAGCAAACCGCTCGCGGCATGACCGTAGTAACTCGCTTCCAGTCCGAGCGATTTCATGATCGATTGCAGACCGCGGACGTAATCGGGTAATTGCGCGGGACGAACTGCGGCATCCTCAATGAACGCGACCGGTTTCGCGGGGCCGACACAGCCGGTCAAGAGTGAAAGGCCGGCCTTGCGCACCGACCAGACGAGATCCATCTCGTTCGCGTCGCGGCAAATTCTCGTCCGCAAACCGAGGTAGCGCGACTGCAACACCGACAATCGCTCGGCGACGTCTTCGTAGAATTCGACGATCAAAATCGCTTCGCACGGTTGAGTGTCGAGCTCGAGCAAATCTCGCGCGGCTTGGAAATGGAGTTGCCCTTTCGTTTGATCGAGCAACGGGCGATCGATGTGCTCGATCGCGGACGGCTGCAAATCAAGCAGCGCAACGGTTGCTTGCATCGCCTCGGCGACGGATGCGAAAAAGATGAGACCGAGCCCTTTTTCACTCGGCAGCGGCGAGATTTTGAGCTCCGCGGAAAAAATCGCGGCGAGTGTTCCTTCACTTCCGGCTAGAATCTCATTCAGGTTGTTTGGAGCGCGCGAAAATCGCTCGATGCCATAACCGGGCCAGCGCTTAAGTAAGCCGGGAGGCCAGCGGTCAGACATTTCGGCGCTGTGCGCGCGCACGAGATGGTCGATTTTGCTTTGTTCGTTGCGCAGGGATTCGTGTTGCGACCCAACAGTGACTACCCGGCCGTCCGCCAAAACAATTTCGGTCGAAAGAACATGATCGGCAGTCGTGCCGTAAACCGGAACGCGCGCACCGGAAGAATTATTTGCGATCATGCCGCCGATGGTGGCGCGCGAGCTGGTCGCGACGTC
>CATPAT010000290.1 GCA_955652155.1 uncultured Chthoniobacterales bacterium
CCCATTCCGGTGTCGACCTTGAAATTGATCGACGTCTTGCCGATCCGATCGAAAGCTTGCGCTTCCCCGAATGAGGAAATAGTCGGAATAAAGCCGCGCTCAACGATGGCCGGCATTTCCTCGGGTAGAGAAGGACCAAGAATAATGATCGGCTGCTTGAATTTCTCGCGCAGCGCGAGCGCTTCCTCCAAATTGGCGACGCCGAACAACTGCGCGTCGTCGGCGAGCGTTTCGGCGACGTCCATCAATCCGTGTCCGTAAGCGTTCGCTTTCACGACCGCCAGCATTTCGGCATTGCCGATGCGATCGCGCACGACCTTCGCATTGTGACGCAACGCGCTTCGATCGATCTCAGCCCAGCAACGATAGTTTTGCGTCATTTCTTCGGAATGGTGATGTGCGGTTCGCGCAAATACATCGGTTCGAGCGGGGGCTGCGCGAATTCTCTTTTTGAGTCGGTCGCAAATTTCGCAAGCACCTTAGCCGACGGATAACGAATGTCGGCGCGCTCGAATTGCGAAAGTTTCTCGGTGGCGAAGATCGACATCTTGCGATCGACCTTATCCAATTTTTCCCGCAATTCAGCTTCGCTCATCAAATCGGGACCTGCGACCAGGTCATTTCCGCGAACGCGTGCAAAGAAAAACGTCTGGCGCCGGGCGTCGCCGATCACACAATACTCGGGCGCGTCGCATTCGATTGCGCAGATCGACGGAAATCCGATCAGTCTGGCGCGCGATGCAGCTTGCAGTCCAATTGCCGCTGAGATTGCGATCCGTGTTCCGCCGTAAGAGCCTGGACCGAGCCCAACGATAATTGTGTCCGGCTTTCCAAATTGTTTCTGCACTTCAACCAAGTATTCGAAGAACGGACCCGAATTCTTTCGGTCATTTCGCCAATCGCGAAAGAAAACGACATTGCCATCATTGAATAACGCCACGCTTCCGCGGGCACTGGAAAGTTCGAGCGCGAGAATTTTCATTTGGCGGTAATCGCGCGCTGGGTTTCAGATTTCGTTTCGAATGAAATCCAGCGCGCAGTTTCGGGAATCAAATCCGGAAACTTATCTGCCCATTCGATCACCGAAACGCCGTCGCCGAGAAAATAATCATCGAGTCCCAGCCGTTCGGCCGCTTGTCGATCTTCGACGCGGAAAAAGTCGAAATGATAAACCAGCAGACCTCCGCCGGAGTATTCGTGAATCAGGGTGAAAGTCGGACTGGTCGCAGCCGTCGCCGCACCCAAGCCGGCAGCGAGCCCTTTAACGAATTGTGTTTTGCCGCTGCCCAAACCACCGGTAAGCGCAAGCACATCGCCCGGTTTGAGATTTTCCGCGAACCGGCGGCCGAACGCTTCCGTTTCGTCCGGGCTATTGGAAATGAACGTAGCCACCGGGCAGAAGTTGAGAAGTTGAGTTGTTCAGAGGTTGAGTGAGCCGGCCGATGCGCGTCAGCAGAAGCTTCGGGAATCTTTTGCGCCAGGCACGCTCGAGCCGCTCGCGGTCGCGTCGCGAGATTGCGAAAAGGAGTTCGTAGTCCTCCCCATCGGAAATTGCATTGTCGATCTTCGCGCCCGGGGCGAGCGGCAACTTCTCCCGGTCAATCTTGAACCCGAGTTTGCTTGCTTTGGCCAGGCGCGGCAGATCGGCGCCGAGACCGTCGCTCAAATCCATCATAGCGTGGACGCGGAAATTCTTGGTCAACCAGCGCGATTCATTGATGCGCGGCACAAAGCGCAAATGTGTTCCGCGCAACGATCCGCCCAAACGGCCGGTCACGAATAGATCATCGCCTTTCTTTCCGCCTGTCCGCGAGATCCAGCGACCTTTTTCAACAAAGCCGGTAATGCTGACCGAAATGACAGCTGGCCCCCGCGTGGCGCTGGTTTCGCCGCCAACAATGCCGACATCGAAACGCGATGCCGCTCGTTGCAAACCGCGATAAAGTTTTTTGACCCACACTGTCGATCTTGTGGCCGACACGACCAGCGTAACGAGAGCAAATTGCGGGACGGCGGAGATGGCGGCGAGGTCGCTCAGCGGCCGCATCATCGCTTTCCAGCCGATGAGGATTGGGTCGGCCGCAGGTGCAAAGTGGATTTTCTCGACCACGCAGTCGGTTTTCAGGACGAGCGACCTCTTCCGCTCTGGAGATTCAACCACCGCGCAATCGTCACCGGCAGCGGAGATCACTCTTCGAGAAACTGGTAGTCCGCGCAGCAACGATGCGAGGAGCGCGTCTTCGCCAACCGCGCGCAGTTTCATTGCTGAACCAGTTCGGGAAATGCGAGGAAGATCAGTTGAACGGAGTTGAAAAGAGAATGCATGGCCATGCAAACTAGGATCGATCCGCTCCATTCGTAGGCAAGAGTGAAGCAACCACCGAGAACAAACAACGGCGCGGCCGACGGCAAGTGATTATGCGCAGCAGCGAAAAGCAACGCATTGAAGACTAAACCGATGGCGATGCCGAAATACCGGCGCAGCACACCATAGATAAAAAAGCGAAAGATGAACTCTTCGGAAATGGGCGCGACGACCACCGCCAGAACAATAATCATCACGCGTTGTTCAATCGTGCGCGAGCTGTTGAAAAGATCGACAATCTCCTGTCTGCTCGAGCCACTTCCGAATGCGTTTTGAGTCAAGGCTTCCGCAAAGAGAATCAGCGGCGCGGCCGCAAGTAACAGAACAACGGCGGTGCTCAGCGCCCGCTTAAGACTCGTCCTCGAAAATCCGCCTAACGAATCGATATCGATGCCACGAAGCTTCAGGAATCCCGCGACAACGAAGACAATGAACAATGCGAGCAGAAAATTTGCGACCAGGTCGCGGCTACTCAGTTGAATCGGCGACCCGACCGAAGCGGTTACGCTCATCAAAAGAAACAAGACCAAGCCGGTCGCCAAAAACGCCTCCGGCAACCCGAACGTCCTTCTCGGCGCAGCCTCGGTGCTCTCGGGCGCCGCGGTCGCACGACGGGCGCTGATTTGCCGGATGAGAGTGCCATAAACCAGCGCGCCCGCCACAACGATGAGCGAGCCAAGTAGCGTCCAAAGCACGCTACTGAAAGCACCAGCTAACATCTCTTTTCTGCGCGGTTAAGGAGCGTAAAAGCTGGGCAGAAAATACGCGCGCCCGCTCTCGAGTTGTGGCACGAACTGTTTTGGCAATTGGAGTTCAATTTTCGAATCACCGGTCTGGCCGAAAGCGCGGAAGAATCGGGCGATACTAAACGGCGGCCCGTATTTCACCACAGTTGCCTGCGGCGCATTGCCGAGCTGCTTCGCTTTGGCGAATGCGTCCTCGATCTGACCGAGCCCGTCGATGAGCTTGTTGTTCAACGCTTCTTTGCCGGAGAGAATTCGGCCGTCGGCGATGGTGTTGCGCAACATGTCGGCCGGAAGACTGCGTTCTTTGGAGACGATGCCAAGAAACTTGTCGTAGGTTTGCATAACGAAACTCTGGATCAGCTCGCGCTCCTCCGGAGTCATCGGCCGGGCTCCGTTCAAAATGTCTTTGAACTTGCCGCTCTTAAAAACGACCGAGGCGAGCCCGATTTTATTGAACAACTGCTCGTAATTGAGCGTTTGAATGATCACACCAATACTGCCGGTGATCGTGGTCTCATTGGCCATTAAAAATTTCCCGCCGCAGGCGATATAGTAACCGCCGGACGCAGTCAGCGAATCCATGTAGACCACGACCGGTTTACGCGCGCGTGCTTTGGTCACAGCATTGTAAATCTGATCCGCCGCCGTCACTTCGCCGCCGGGCGAATCGATTTCGAGCACAATCGCCTTGACCCGGTTGTCATCGCGCGCCTGCTGCAATGCCAGCCGCATGTCTTCAACCATCGAATCGCTGACATTGCCCGGTATTGAGGAACTGATCAGGCCGCGCATTGTGATCAATGCGATGCGGTCGGGAGGGGTCCTGGCACCACGTTCAATAACAATTTCGCGAAAGCGGGGCAACGGCTCCTCGACCCGGACGCCCGTGGTCGCAAACCCACGGAACGCTGCCACCGCCAGAATGAAGTTCATGAACACGCTGGCACAGAGGGCCACGAACAAGAAAATAGTGAGACAGCCGAGTTTACGATCAGCCATGGTGTGGGGTTGAAACTGACGGAGAACTAAGGGGCGCACAAGCGGTTTTCACGCTGTTTCAGCACAACGTTCAGCGAATATGCGTGTTTCATCGGAAATGAACTGCCGATGCACCAGCGCTGTCTAAACTGGTCTGGAAGCTGCTTGGGAATGAGGGACTTTATGAATAGCAGCGGCCATCTGGCGGTGAGCGAATCGGCCACCCGCCGGGTTAAAAAAACCAAGGGGCATAAGCGGAATCGAAACCGCGGCCGGAATGGCAAGAATGCTCATGGCGCTCAGTCCGGCAACGATGCTGGAACGACCATGGCCGCAGCCGGAACGCTGACACGCACCAAAGCTCTTTTGCTTGCGGCGTTGCGTGTTTGGGAGCTTAAGCATCGCATCCGCGAATAACCAACGTGACGTTGGATCCAGTTGCATCGGCCAATTCGCGTGCGCGGCTCGAGACCTAATTCTTGGGCTCGATTTTGACGTAAATCTCTCGCGGCGCGGTTGGAAAATATTTCAAGAGCGCAGGACAAAGCCATCCCTCCATCTCGAACCGATCGTTGTAATACCAGTTGCCTCCTGATTCTTCGCGGCGCCAGTCGAGCTTCAGATCAGCGCCTGGAAACGGCGACGCGCTGAAAATGGCGCGAAAACCTTTTTCTGCGTTTGGAACGTCAGCCACTGCTTTGTCGATCATGGTGTCGATCCCCGCGATAAACGGCTCGCGGAAAAGACCGACCGCCTGATCATCGAATACCCAGGTGCCTTGATATTTGTAAGGAAAGATCACCAGGAGCGCATTCATCGGGCCAACGCTGGAGTTGTGCGCTTGCGAAAGCAAGATCGACATCCTCAGGAGCAGAACCATGATTGCGGTCGTTCGGAGCATGACTACGTTTCCCACCGCATTTGCGCCCGTAGCTCAGCTGGATAGAGCAACGGATTTCTAATCCGTAGGTCGGGTGTTCGAGTCACCCCGGGCGCGCTCCCTGCGAGCCGCAGCTTTGCGCCACGGCCACCAAGCCGGCCGCGAATAGTCACCACCCGATGCCTAGAAAGTATGAGGCCGAGCTTATGA
>CATPAT010000291.1 GCA_955652155.1 uncultured Chthoniobacterales bacterium
GAATATTTCGAGAAGGAGCCGCGTGACATGGAATTTCTCACGGCCGCGGCCCAGGCGAGTGATGACGCCGCGCACTTGGTGATCGCGCGGCGTAAAACTGCCTTCCTAATGATGAACCGTTATCCCTACTCGGTCGGCCATCTAATGGCGGTGCCTTATCGAAAAACAGCCGAGCTTTCGTCGTTAGGCGAAAATGAAATCGTCGAGCTCTGGAATTTGGTGACGCACGCGCAAGCGCTTTTGCGGATGGCGACGCGAGCACAAGGCTTCAACGTCGGCTTGAATCTCGGTGAATGCGCCGGCGCAGGCGTGACCGATCATTTGCATATTCACATCGTGCCACGCTGGAAGGGCGATACGAATTTCATGCCGGTGCTCGCCGGGACGAAAACGATTTCGGAAGGACTGGGCGCTTTGTACGACAAGCTAATTGAGGCGCAGGCAAAAATGGAAAAGGAGCGCGCGCGATGAACGGCACCTCGTCGTGGATCGAACCGCCGCCAGCGCAGCGCGGCCTCGGTTGTTTCGCGAAAGGTTGCTTGATTCTAGTGGTCTTTTTCATTCTTCTCGCGTTGGCTTTCGTGGCCGGCACTTATTACGCGGCGAAATATTTACGGACCGAATATTTCTCAATTCATCACGAGCGCGTGCCAATCAGTCAGGCAACGGTGGAAGAGGAACAGGCTGTGCGAACGCGATGGGACGCGTTCGAAAAAGCCGCGCATGCTCACGAAGCCGCCCGAATCGAACTCACCGCCGACGATCTGAATGCGCTGATTGCATCCGAGCCAAAGCTGCACGGCAACGCTTACGTGACGATCGAAGACAGCACCGCGCGCTTGCAGTTGAGCATGCCCATCGGCAAGGCGCGTTGGTTGAACGGGCGTTACCTCAATGCACAATGCTCGGTCCAATCCGCCCCGAGTGGCAAACCAGATGACGTGCGCATCACCAGCATCGTCGTGAACGGTCGCCCGGTCGGAGAAGAAATCCTGAGCTGGGAGTACGGCTCGTGGTCGTTCAAACGTTACATGTCCGACTGGACCGGCCGGACCAATCTCAAGACCTGCGAGATTTCCGACGGGAAAATAATTTTGGAAACAACCGGCAGCGAGCAGGCGCCTTAGCACCGCACGAAACTACTGCATGATCTCGCGGGCGAAGACGTTGAGTTGTCCGTCTTCCTGCTTTCGGACTTCGGTGATCTCGAGTGGTCGCGATTCGTCGCGGCTGACCGTCGATCCCGGTGGCGGCGGGGTGTAACCGGTTGGGAACTCGACGATGATGCGCGTCGGTGCCGCGCCGAAATGAAGAACCGAATCGGTGAGTTTTCCACGCGGTCGCAGCACGGCGCGATTCGCGTCGGAAAAGTTCACGACGAATTGGCCTCTCAAGTAAATGCGCTCGCCGGCTGTTCCGCGATCGGCGATTTCTTTGAGATCGCCCGTGGCAATGAGACGGCCGAGTGGCATTTTCCCCGGCGGAAAAGTTTTCCAACTTCCGCCACCCGTGGTCGACGCCAATGTGCCCACGTCGGGACCACCCGGCTGCACCGGTTGGGCCCGCACTGGGGTCTCAAGCGGTTGAGCGAGCGCGATCTCGGGTGCTGACTGGGTCGCGGCCGGTGGAGCTGGAGTTGGCTTTTTCGCCGGTGCAGAAGGCGGCGATGTTTGAGCGATCGGCGCTGGCGGTGGCGGCGCCGGTGCAGGGGCCGATTTTTCCGCGACCACTATTGGTGTCGATGAAGCTGAAGGTTGCGGGGTCGGTTTGCCTTTAGCCAACTTGCCTTTTGGAGTTGGCGTTGCTTTTGCGCCGGCTTTTCCTTTTTTGGGTTGGACTTGTACAATTGGCGGTGGCGTGACCGCTTTGGCAGCCTCGACGCGCACAAGTTGATTTTCCGCAGGTGGCGGCGTTCCGGTCGGAGCGAAACCTGGGATTGTCACTTGAGCCTGTGCTTGAGGGCGCGGCGCTCCCTGTCGGAATTGCGTGTAATGCATCTCACCCCGCAGTCGTGCTTGTTCCTTAAACAACGGCCAGCCCCCTTCGAGATTCAGGGACAACGGCGGTTCGAGACTGAACGTGCCGGTGCCGCGCATCACCGTGTAAGTTCCATAAAGCAGCGGGACCGAAGTCAGCATGATCCGCCCGTCGGCAAAGCGTTCGACATGAATGACAGCGGAGAGATCGTGGGCGCGATCGAGTTTGAGTTCCAGACCGGTAGTGAGCGTTTGTTTAATCAACGGGACCGTTGGGGGCTCGGCCGGATAAAGATGTTCCATCAACAGTTCCCCGTTCTCGATCGAATCAGTCAACGCGACCATTCCGGAAGTGAACAAATCGCTTGAGCTGAGCTCGCGCGCTTCCATGATCACGTACCGGCCGACCACGTAGGGGACGAGCCCGCGCACCTGTTGAAAATTGCGAATGTAATTTCGAGTCAACTCCGCGTTGGTTTTAGTCAGCTCGGCCGAGCCCATCGCGTTGTAACGATCGTAAAGTTGTTTCGCGCTCAAAAATTCGCCGGCCGGCGCCGATGTTAATTCAAATCGCTTCGGCGGCTCGATCTTGTGCAGTTTTTGCAGAATGCGATAACTGTCCGGCCGCTCGGGTTGGCTGAAGATATAAAAACTGCCGAGCCAGGCCGTGAACGCGAACCCGGTCAGCAGCAAAATCGCGACCGTCCAGGCAAAGTAATTGATTCGGCGCCGAACGGGACGCGCGTAGGGTTCGTCGTAGCGATAGAGTCCGTAGTCCATCTAAACGGGCGAGGGGATTCCTATTTTCGCGTTCAAGCCGACTGCGTCACTTCGAATGACGTCCCACAGCCACATGTTCGGCTCGCGTTCGGGTTCACGATCTGAAAACCAGTGCCGGTAAGGCCGTCGCGAAAATCCAGGGTTGCACCGCGCAGATACGACGCGCTTTCGTCGTCGATGAAAAACTCGACCCCGTCGCGCTCGACGACCGCGTCTCCGGCCTTCTTTTCATCGAGCGTCATCTCGTAATGCAGACCAGAGCAGCCGCCTTTCGTGATCTGCACGCGCAGACCTTTTCCAGCGCTTTCCTTCTGCGCATCAAGGAGAGTGCGGAGCTGCCGCGCTGCGTTCTGGGTGACCTCTATCATCGTCCGTAAATTACGATCTGAGCTGCCTCAAGTCAAAAGACCGGCCGCTAGCCGTTGAGAGGTTGAGATGTTGAGATGTTGAGGAGAGGTTCGCGCACGAATAGACTGACGCCTTCTCCACAACTCACGTTTTCAACCTCTCAACTTCTTCATGAGTCGGATCCGCCTCCTTCCCGAAATCGTGGCTAGTCAGGTTGCCGCCGGCGAAGTAGTCGAACGGCCTGCCTCCGTCGTGAAAGAGCTGGTCGAGAACAGCATCGACGCCGGCGCGCGCAAGATCGACATCCTGATTAAACGCGGAGGAATTTCTCTGATGCGAGTGATCGACGACGGCTCCGGGATGGATCGCGACGATGCTTTACTTTCACTCGAGCGGCATGCCACCAGCAAAATCCGATCGGTCTCGGACTTGGAAGCAATCGGCACTCTCGGTTTTCGCGGTGAAGCGTTGCCGAGCATCGCCAGCGTGTCGCGATTTCGCCTGACCACTCGCGAACCGGATGCGGTCGCCGGGACTGAGATCGTCGTCAATGGCGGCAAGATCGACATCGTGCGCGACGGCGGCGAAGCGCCCGGGACGCAAGTGGAGGTGCGCTCGCTTTTTTACAACGTGCCGGCGCGCCGCAAATTTCTGCGCGCGGAAAATACC
>CATPAT010000292.1 GCA_955652155.1 uncultured Chthoniobacterales bacterium
GCGATCACCTTGATCGTTGGCCGCATCGACTTCGCTGCGACCGCTGTGCCGCAAAGCAGACCGCCGCCGCCGATTGGACAGATCACAAGATCGATATCTACCTCCTCAAGCAATTCGATAGCGGCCGTGCCTTGCCCCGCCATCACATCTTCGTTTTCAAAAGAGTGAATTAACGTCGCACCCGTTTTCGCGATCACGTCCGCACACGCAGCTTCGCGTGCGCTTTGCGTCGGCTCGCAAAAAACGACGTGGCCACCGTAACTTTCGACCGCGCGCACTTTAACTTTGGTCGAGTTTTTCGGCATCACGATGTGCGCCGGAATTTTTCTCAGTTTCGCCGCACGCGCCAGCGCAGTTCCATGATTTCCAGACGAGTGCGTTGCCACGCCACGCTTCGCAGTCGCGTCATCGAGCGCGAAGACAGCATTGGTCGCGCCGCGCGCTTTGAAGGCTCCAATCTTCTGAAAATTTTCGCACTTAAAAAATAGCGACGCGCCGCTGGCGTCATCCAAGCGCGAACTCGTCAGCACCGGCGTCCGTTTGACGTACGGTCGAATCCGCTCATGCGCCGAGCGAATGCGATCGAGATCGAGTGACATATTCGGCGATGCTATATTCGCCGTCATGGACCCGTACGCAAAGCCGAACGAGCGTAAAGTGGGAAGAAAGTAGGAAATAGAAAGGCTAAAGTAGAAAACTCTACAGCCTACGGCTTGGGTGGTCCGCTCTTGTTCATGAAGGGGGTGAACAGATCGATCGGCACCGGAAGAAACGTCGTCGTATTGTGCTCGCTGGAAATTTCGCGCATGGTTTGGAGGAAGCGCAGTTGGAGCGCGATCGGCTCTTTGCTCATCATCGCGGCGGCCTGCACCATTTTTTCTGCGGCTTGAAATTCGCCCTCGGCATT
Organism: uncultured Chthoniobacterales bacterium; assembly: GCA_955652155.1. GTDB lineage: Bacteria > Verrucomicrobiota > Verrucomicrobiia > Chthoniobacterales > UBA10450 > AV40. The sequence continues at coordinate 908 of CATPAT010000292.1, forward strand.
CACAACCTTGGCGCGGCGCTCACGCTCGGCTTCGGCTTGTTTGGCCATGGCTCGCTTCATCGTGTCGGGCAGCGCCACGTCCTTTACCTCGACCGCCGTGACTTTGACACCCCAGGGTTCGGTTTGCCGGTCGATGATCTCCTGCAACTTCAGGTTGATCGACTCGCGCTGCGAAAGCAGGTCATCCAAGGGGGCTTGGCCAAGTACGCTGCGCAGCGTCGTCTGCGACATCAGCGAGGTGGCTTGGAGAAAGTTCACCACTTTCACGACGGCGGCTTCCGGATCGACCACGCGAAAATAAACGACCGCATCCACCGTGACCGGGACGTTGTCACGCGTCATCACCTCCTGCTTCTCGACGCTGATGGTTACGACGCGCAAATCCATTCGCACCATTCGATCGACAATCGGGATAAGGAAAATCAACCCCGGTCCTTTCGCGCCGAGTAGTTTTCCGAGCCGAAAGATCACGCCGCGCTCGTATTCGCGCAGGATGCGGATCGCCTGCGGCAAAAAGATCACCGCTAGGATGATGAGTGGCGCCGCCCAACCAGCTAACTTCACTAGTCCTTCGAGTAATGGCATGGCTTTAGGTTCCTTTGGTTTTTACTTTTAAAGTTAATCCTTGCACTGCTGCGATCTCAACCACTTCGTCTTTCTCGATAGGTGTATCGCTGATCGCGTTCCAATACTCGCCTTCGACGAAAATCCTGCCGCTGCGCGAGTCGATTGGCATCAATGTGGTCACTGTTTTTCCGACCATTGTTTCCGCTCCGGCCTTCACCGGTAAGAGCTGCGCGCGCAAGCCTTTTCCGATGACAAAAACAAAAAACGCCGCGGTCACCAGCGTCGCGGGGATGATGTAGCTCAGCGATAAACGAAAGAGTGGGTCGGCGCGGTTGAAGAGCATGAGCGAGCCGATCAGAAACGAAATGATTCCGCCCACAGTCAACACGCCGTGCGTGGGAGCATAGACATCGAAGATGAAAAGCATGAGCGCGAGCGCGATCAACGCAAGTCCGGTCACGTTGACCGGCAGGATCGCCGACATGTAAAGGAAAAGGACCAACGCGATCGCGCCGGCGACCCCAGGCAGGATGGCGCCGGGCGTAGTTACTTCGGCGATGATTCCGTAGATCCCGATGAGCATGAGAACGAACATGACCTCGGGCCGCCAGAGCTTTTGGAAGACGCGTTCGGCTGCTGACATTTTAATCTCCACAACATCGGCGCCTGCGGTCTTGAGCGTCTTGCCATCCACTTGGCGTCCGTTCAATTGCTTTAGCAACTCCGTTAGATCGACAGCGATTAGATCGACAACTTTTAACTCGAGCGCTTTCTCCGCGCTGATGGACGCGCTTTCCCGCACCGCAGATTTTGCCCAATCGACATTGCGATGCCGCCTGGCCGCGATCGCTTCGATGTAGCTCACGGAAAAATTTTCGAGCTTCTGCTTCATTGTGTCGTCGGGCTTCTGTTCCCCGCCGCTCGGATTACCGCCGAGCGTCACCGGATGGGCCGCACCAATGGTCGTGGCCGGCGCCATCGCCGCGACGCTCGCGGCAACGGCAATAAAACAACCGGCACTCGTGGCGGTCGCGCCGGTCGGAGCGACATAAACCACTACCGGTACCGGAGATCCCAAAAAACTCTGCACGATCGTTTGCGTCGAATCGAGCAAGCCGCCCGGTGTATTGAGTTGAATGATCAGACATTGTGCGTTCTGCGCGCGCGCTTCATCGATACTTCGCGAAATGTAAGTCGCCGTCGCCGGACCAATCGCCCCATCGATCTTGATAAGCGAGACCTTTTCCGCGCCGAAAGCGTTCGCGGCCTCGCACACCAGCCAGAGAGCCAAGCCTGTCAGCGCAGTTTTCATCGCGATCTCCGGGCAAACTATCACTTCCCTGGGCGATCTACAGTCGTGAAAATGAATTCGACGGCGGCCGGCCAGTGATAAATTGCACCAATGGACCCGTACGCAAAGCCGAACGAGCATAAGGTGGGCGCGAATCGGCCGAAGATTTCGCATTTACCGAGTGAGATCGATAGAAGGACACGCAATCAGCGCCATGGTGAAAAACAAGCGGTCGCGGCCGAGCGCCGCGCGATCAAGAAAGCGGCACGCCGCCAGTTAAAAAAGGAAATGCTTGAGGAATTGGAACGCGGGACTAATCGGCGAGGCACCGATTAGGACACGCGAGGGCGCATGCGCTCCCCGGTCATCCATCTATCGGCAATCCGCGGTTAAATCTTCCTGGAGTTGGTTACTTTGGTGTTCCAACTTTCGCGCTGCCGAGAAACGTCGCATTTTCATCAACTACGAATCGCGGCGCCTCGATGTTGCCGTGCAAGGTGCATCCGGCCAGTAGTTCGCAGCGCTCGCTCGCGAAAATATTGCCCTCGACTCTTCCCCGCAACTTCACCGATTTCGCACTGACTTCGCCGCGGATGAATCCGTTCTCAGCGATCGTGAGGGTTCCGGTGGAGTCGATCGAGCCTTCCACGTTGCCATCAATCACCAGTTCGTTACGAAACTTGACCGTGCCTTTGATCGAAACTCCACTTGAGAGAAAGTCGGGAGATTGCGCCGAGATGGATGAACCGTTCGGCTGCGGTGGGGTGGCTGGCACTGGTGGCGGCGTCGGCTCAGCTTTTCGAGTTGAAAACATTGCCATATCGATCCTCCGATTCCTCCAATTCTGACCTCGTGTAAAGCTAATCTTATTCCGCGCACCTCAACGGATTCAAAATCTGTGGAAATTCGCGTAATCCGCGGTTAAACCGATCTCGTGCTTTTTCTCGACGAGGACCAAGTGCGGAAACATTTGCGCATGGCCGACTTGATTCCTGCGATGGAAAAAGCGTTGATCGATTTCTCGGCCGGAAAAGTGACGCAGCCCGTGCGGCAAATAATCGCGGTCGATCCGCCAGGCGGATTTTATGGAATGATGCCGGCGTTAACTCCGGAAGGACTCGGCCAGAAGATTGTCACGTTCTATCCGCCGAACGCGGAGCGCGGAATTGCGACGCATATGGCGCTGATTGTTCTGAACGATCCGCAAACGGGCGCGCCGCTCGCGGTGATGGATGGAAGATTAATTACGGAAATGCGAACGGCAGCGGTTTCGGCAGCGGCGACAAAACTTCTCGCGCCAAAGGATGCGAAAGTGCTCGCGATCCTTGGCAGCGGCGTGCAAGCGCGCAGTCACGTTGAAGCGCTGCAACTCGTTCGGCAATTTGAGGAGATTCGGGTTTGGAGCCCGAACAAGGCGCATGCCGGGCAATTCGCGAAAGAAATTAGAGCGAAAACGATGCTGGCGGAGGATGCAGTCCGCGACGCCGATGTGATTGTGACCGCAACGAGCTCGAAGGTGTCGATCTTGCGCGGCGCTTGGTTCAAGCCCGGTTGTCACGTCAATGCCGTTGGCGCATGCCGGCCCGATTGGCGCGAGCTCGACGATGACGCGATGCGAAATGTCGTCTTTGTCGATTCCCGCGAAGCGGCGATGAAAGAATCCGGCGACGTGATTCTTTCCGGCGCGAAAATTTACGCTGAGCTCGGGGAAGCGCTTGCGGACAAGATCGACAATCGCGCGAGCGAAACGACGATCTTCAAGTCGCTCGGCATGGCGGTGGAAGATATTTCCGCCGCGCTTCTAGTTTACCGGTCAATTACACGCGGCTGAAATTCCAATCAGCTGCGTAACGTAACGAGTTCACTTCACACCCGCAGAGACAATTTTATCGGCGAGTCGCTCGTAACGCGGGTCGCGATGCAACGCATCGAACAGAGGATCGACCTTCAATCCGCTCATATCGATTGGGGGCTCGGCAAAGCTTTTTTCGAGAAGTTGGAGCGCTTCCTCTTTTTCGCCCAGGGCGACGTGAGCGAGCGCGAGGTAATAAATCGCGGCAGGTCGAAGATGCGATAAGTCTTCCAATTCGTGCACCATCTTAAGCGTGTCCTCTTTCCGGCCGGCAGCTGCATAAGCATGGGCCAGCCAAGCTCTGGTCTGAGGGTCCTCATCTAACTCGCGCGCTTTTTCCATTTCCGAAATCGCTTCAACCAGATCGCCATTCTGCTGGAGCGCGCGGCCCAGAAGACTGTGCCCCCAGTAGAAGCTTGGCTCCATGGCAATAATCTTGCGCGCTAGATCCATCGCTTCGTCCGCGTGGCGCGCAACGACGTAAACGTAGGCCAATTGCGAATTGATAACGACTGAGAATGGATCAAGCTCGATCGCTCGCCTGATCTCCGAGATGGCTTCGTCAAAACGGCCTGCCGCCAACAGAGTGCGCCCGAGCCAAGAGTGTGCGGTTGCGTAATTCGGATTTAATTCAATGGCGCGGCGAAGTTCTTTTGCTGACTGAGTTAGATTCAGATCGAACTGGCAAGCAACTTCGCCCAAACCCGCGTGCGGCTCAGCCAAGCTGCCATCAAGCTCGAGTGCTTTTTGTGCGTTCGCTTTGGCTTTAACGAAAGAATCCTTCCATGCCGCGCCGGTATAGCTCGGCAGAAGAAGGTATGCTTGGCCAAGGCCAGCATAAGCCAGTGCGTAACGTTCATCGAGGGCGAGAGCTTCCTCGAAGAACTTGATCGACTTCGGGAGATTATCGCCGGTTCGCTTGCTCCAGAAGTAGCGACCGCGTAAATAAAGTTGGTAAGCCGCGGCATTATCCGTGGGATGCGCAGCGACCGCGTGACTTTCCGAACCGGTCAGCTTGGCTTTGAGTGTTTCCGCGATTGTCTTAGCAATGTCGCTTTCAACGTCAAAAATGTCGGTGAGCTTGCGATCGTAAATCTCCGCCCAGAGATGCGCGTCAGTCGTCGCATTAATCAATTGAATATTCACGCGCACCTGATCGGCAGCTTTTTGGACCGTGCCTTCGAGTATGTGAGTCACGCCAAGTTGGTGTGCGATTTCGCGCAGATTGTCCGGCGCGCTTTTGTACTTCTGAGTAGAAGTCCGGGAGATGACTTTAAGTTCTCCGATCTTCGACAACCGGGCCAGAATTTCGTCCTGGATGCCTTCCGTGAAGTAGGCGTTGTTCGGATCGCCGCTAAGGTTTTCGAATGGCAGAACGGCGATCGATTTTTCAGCCGAGATGCTCTCCTTTGCTTTTGGCGCTGTGTAACGCCCGACAAAAAAGAGCCCAATCGAAACTACCCCGCCAATGAGGACCACATAAATCCACGCGCGATTCCGCGACCGGCCCTGCTCGACAAGATCGACATCTTCCGTGCGCTTTAAGCCTTCCGGCGTGAGTTCAAATGCCCACGCGAGAATCAGGGCAATCGGAAAACCGATCACAATGAGCAGCACAATCAAACGAACCACCCAATTCGGAATATCGAAGACGGGAAAAACCTGGGCGATACCTTGAGCGAGGGCCCATCCGGCAACCACGTACGCGACCGCAATTTTGTAAACGTTGCGCCGCTTTAATTCGCCGAAGAAATTTGGAGTATTCACGGCTTCTTTTCGCCGACAAGGATCTTGGCGGGATCCAGTCTAATCCGTTTCAGAAGATCAGCGAAACGTGGATCAGAATGAAGGGGACGAAATATCGGGCGCGGTACGATCCCATGAAGCGAGCCGGAATGTTCGTTGTAGGCGCGTTCGAGCCACTGAAATGCTGCATCGTTATCCCCGAGCGCGACATAGATGCTGGCAATCTCTTCACCCGCGAAGTAATGCGTGGCGGCGAACGCTTTGACTTCGCCGAGCACGCGTTCCGCATCACTTCTGCGGCCCATTTTCGCATAGGTGATAGCTAGGCCCGGTTGTGGGATACCGGTTAGCTCGGCGGCTTTTTTAACAAGATCCAACGCCTCGGCAAACATCCCTTTTTCGCGGTAAGCCACCGCCAATTGCGAACCTTGATACAGATAATTCGGATCGAGCAACTGCGTGCGACGCCCTTCCGCCACCGCTTCGTCCAAGCGTCCGTAAGCAATAGCAATAAAGCCGGCGAAGGTGCTGATAATAGGTGAAAGCGGATCGACTTTTACCGCCTCCCGTATGTGCGTCATCGCGGCCGCCTCGGCGCCTCCTTGCGATGCAATAGAAAGCGCCGTGAAAACATGTGCAATGCCGCAGTTAGGATCGAGTTGCAAGGCGCGTTTCAATTCGGCATCGCAGCCCGCAATGTCCCAATTAAGGACGCGCTGGCTGTCACCCAAATAAACATGCGCTTCCGCTTCTTTCTCGTCGATCGCAATGGCCTTGGCGGCGGCCGTCCTCATCGCCGGATAGGCTTCCAGCGGTTTTACGTAAACGTCAGCTAGCCATTCCCATGCTTTTGCAATCCCCGTCCAGGCTTTTGCATAATTTGGGTCTTTCTGGAGCGCGCGTTGAAAAAAATCCAAACTTCTGCGCAGATCTTCTTCGCCGCTCTTGTTCGAAAAATAGAGACCTTGGAGATAAAGATCGTGCGCTTCGCTGTTCGGTTGCAGTTGAGCGCTTGGAGCAATGGCCAACTTGATCTTTAACGCGTCCACAATCGCGCGCGTGATTTCGTCTTGCACGGCGAACACTCCTTGTAACTCGCGCTCGTAGGTCTCCGACCAAAGATGAAAACCGTTCGCCGCGTTGACTAGCTGAGCGGTGATTCGGATGCGGTTGCCTTCTCGACGCAAACTACCTTCGAGAATATTTTGCACGCTTAGTTTCTGCGCAATCTGGCCGACATCCGCATTCTTTCCTTTGAATGAGAACGACGAGGTGCGCGCGACCACACGCAATCCTTCCACTTTCGCCAAAGCGTCGAGAATTTCTTCGCTGATTCCATCGCAAAAATATTCCTGATCGTGTGCCTGACTCAGGTCGACAAATGGCAAAACTGCGATCGATTTGTCACCCGCCTCCGAACCGACTCGAGCACTGGAAGCGCTGTAGCGTCCAAAGAAAAACAGACCGATAGAAAATACTGCTCCGATAATCACGACATAAAGCCACGTGCGATTCCGCGATCGTCCCGCTACGGCGAGATCGACGTCGTCTGCGCGCTTGATCCCTTCTGGCGTCAGTTCGAATAGCCACGCCAAAACAACTGCGACCGGAAAGCCAATGACGATCAGCAGAACAATCAGCCGAACCACCGAGTTCGGGATATCAAAAACGGGAAAAACTTGGGCGATACCCTGAGCAAGGGCCCAACCGGCCAGGATGTAGGCGACGGCGACTTTGTAAACGTTCCGCCGCTTCAGTTCACCGAAGAAATTCTTCGGATTCATTGAGCGATGATCTGCCACACTGTCAGGGCGACAGCAAGACACCAGTAGTCTTCAGGTAGCAAGAAGCTCCGCCGCTTGTGCCAAACTTTCGCAGGTAACAATCTTCACGTCACCGCCGTAGTGAAAGATCGACATGATCTGCATGCCGATGTCGCGGTGCGGGTCAGGAATCACGCGCACGACGAGCGAGGCTCCTTTTTCGTTGCACAGGTCCATTGCCTTTTCGATGTGCGGTGCGCACGCCAGATCCATCGATTCCAGCTCAGTCAGATCCGCGAGCAGCCGAAAACCGGATTGCAATTTCGCAAGTCCGCTACGGATTTGCTCCAAGCCTTTCTCGGTCTCTTCTGCTCGGACTACTCCGCTGTAACGGATTGCGAGCAACCTTTTCGATTCGTCGACTTCGAACTTAATCACTCTTTCAAACGATTGTATTTTTTCAAAATTTCGTGCAATCGATCGTGCGGAAGTGCTTCAACCCGATGATTGCCGGCACCCGTCATGGTTTGATTGTCCACCAGCGCATTCACGACCGCTTCTTCGGTCGCTTCCACGACGGCACCAAGAATCGGGTCGATCAAATCGTTCGGGACGGTTTGGACCGAATGCGTGACTTGATCGGCGGCCCAAACATTTTTATTCGCGGTCGAGAACGCGATGAAGAGATCGCCGGATCCGTTCCCGGAAATCGTCCCGGTGCGGGCAAGCCCAATCGAAACGCGCCGCGCAAGTCGCTTCAATTGATTCGGAAGCAGCGGCGCGTCGGTTGCGACGACAGCAATACACGAACCAGTGTCTTCTTTATAAACTGAACCGGGAATTTCTTTCCCGACCGGCACACCGGCAATCGTTAAGAGTGCGCGCCGTCCAAAGTTCGCCTGAACGAAAACGCCCACGGTGTAAGTGCGAGCCGCACTGGCACCATTGGCTGAGCTTTGGCCGGAACTGGGTTTAGGCTCCTTAATCTCGATCTTGCGGGAGGCGTTTCCATTGCCGCCTTTGAATTCGTAGCAAATCATCCCGGTGCCGCCGCCGACACTCCCCTCCTCGATCGGGCCGCCGTGCGCTGAATCAAGCGCGTGAAAAACATCTTCCGGTTTTACATGAAACCCGTTCGTGTCGTTGAGCCAACCGTCCCATGTTTCGGCCACAAGCGGCAAACTCCACCAATATCCGCTGGCGTCTGACGCGCCGTGTTTGATTCGCCATGCGATCACCGCGTCGCGGGCAACGCCGACGCTGTGCGTATTGGTAATGACAACCGGGCCTTCGAGAAATCCACTTTCTTCGATCCAATGCGTCCCGGTCATCTCGCCATTGCCGTTCAAGCTAAATACAGCCGCGTAAACCGGATCGTTCAGCGAATCGTGGCCGCGCGGAATGATCGCAGTCACGCCGGTGCGCACGGGTCCTTTGCCGACTACAAGTTTTCCTTCGCCACGGATGATGGTGGCGTAACCGACTTCGATGCCCGCGACGTCGGTGATCGCGTTCAACGGACCCGGCGTCCCATCGAACGGAACGCCGAGATTTCGAGCCCGAACGATTTTCTTTTCCGTTGTGGATTTTGCGGGCGGCGACGTTTGCGGTTCGCGCGCATGAATATCGAGCAGGACCAAAAATACGGAGAAAAACACCAAGTTCGGTTTCACTTCTTTGTCCATTTTTCTTCGGCGAAGGTTTTCCATTCGCCCTTTTCTGTCTGACGAATAAGTGACGTCCACGTTTTCGTTTGCGAATCGAACGAAAACTTGTTGGTCAGCTCGCCGTCTTTCGGAACAAAGCGAAATTCGATTGCTCGCAAATCGTTGTCGATCTTTCCGTACCCAAGCGCCGAGTAGCGCGCGCCGAAGACATCCATCCAATGGCAAACGTAGTTCTTCGCGGCGGCGTCGAATCCGATGAAGACAAAGGCTTGATACTCCGGCTTTGGATCGGCGTAGCCGTAATGAAATTCAATGAATTGGTGGTTCAGCGCCCATTCACAGCGAACGCTCGTTTGCTGAACCTGACCCTTGCCCATTTTCCTTTCTACGCTCCAGTCGCCGACAAAATTATCCAAAAACCGATCTTGCAGGGCGGGTGGCGGACCCTGCGCCTGCGCCA
>CATPAT010000293.1 GCA_955652155.1 uncultured Chthoniobacterales bacterium
AGACTCAGGATCGCGATCGCAAAGAGCACGTTCACGAGCAGCTCGCGACTGACGAATTTGTCGATCAGCTTCATGACTCAGCGACAACCAAAATCAATTTGGCCACAGATAAACACAGATTAGCACAGATTAATCCGAGACCAGCATCAGGCATGGTTTAATGTGCTCTGTATCTGTGTTTCATCAGTGTCGATCTGTGGCTGGCAAATCAGTCGTTCTCCGATAAAATAAATGTCGGCATGAAGAAGGATAGGTATGACGTTGCAATCATCGGCGGCGGGCCGGCGGGCAGCACGGCGGCGACGTTGCTCGCGAAAGCCGGCCGGCACGTCATCGTCTTCGAGCGGGAGAAGTTTCCGCGATTCCACATCGGCGAATCGCTTCTGCCGTTCAGCGTGCAAACCTTCGATCGCCTCGGCGTGCGCGAAAAACTCGACCGCACGTTTCTGCCAAAGTTCGGCGGTGAGATCATGGCGGCATGCGGGACCAAAGGCGTAAAGTTTTATTTCAAAGACGGCTTTCGTTCGGAGCGCGACCGCGCCTATCAGGTGACGCGTTCCGATTTCGACAAATTGTTGCTCGATCATTCGCGCGAAAATGGCGCGGAAGTGCGAGAGCAAACCGAAGTGACAAAACTCGATTTCGCCGATGATCGGGTGAAGATCGACGTCGAAAGTTTTGACGGCGCGAAATCAACGATCGAAGCGCGTTATCTACTCGATTGCAGTGGCCGGCAGACGCTGCTTGGCAGTTTATTCAACGTCAAAAGAACATACGACCATCTGCAAAAATTTTCGGTGTTCGCGCATTACGAAAATATCGACCGTCTCCCCGGGCGCGACGCGACTCTCATTCGAATGGTGCGCGGGCTCGACCGCTGGTTTTGGATGATTCCGCTCACCGAAACGCGCACCAGCGTCGGCGTGGTCATGGACACGGCCACGTTTCGGGCAGTAAAACTTTCGCCGCAAACTGCGCTGGAAAAATTTATTGACGAACAACCTCTGATGAAAGAACGGATGAAAAAGGCGAACCGGGTCTCACCTGTTTATTCCGCCGGCGATTTTTCCTATCGTAACACGCGCTTGGCCGGGGAACGTTGGCTGTTGGCCGGTGACGCCGCGGGCTTTATCGACCCGGTATTTAGCAGCGGCGTGTTTCTGGCGATCATGTCCGCGGAGAAAGCGGCCGACACATTGGACGCAGCCCTGCGTGATGAATCAAAACGACGTCGCCTTTTTAACAAATATTCGCGCAGCGTAAATCGCATCATGGACATCTACCTGACGTTCGTGAATTCATGGTATCGCCGGAGCAAGGAGTTCCTCGAAGTTTTCTTGAATCCGGCCGACACGATGCAAATCGCCGCGGCGGTCAACGCCGTGCTCGCCGGCAACGAGGGCAAGAGCCTGGCGATCAAATGGCGAATGTGGCTGTTTTACTTCTTCGTTTACATGCAAAGGTTTTTCGCGTTATCGCCGCGGCTCATGCTGGTGCCGAAACAGACGGCATCTCCGAGTTCGGTCGATCCGGTTACCGCTGGCGTCTGAAGAATTAACTACTGCGAATCGACACGAATTTGTTCCGTGAGATCGTGCCCTAATCGAATGTTCTGGTTTCCTCTGTCGCGGACATTCGTGTTCATCTGTGTGAATTCGTGGTTGAACTTTGTTCTGGTAGCGCTGTTGATTGTCGATCTTACCGCTTGTGCAACAACTTCGACGCACCAATTCGCCGAACCAGCGCGGGATTGGCAGACACGCACTGGACAACTTCTCTATCGCAATCCCAAAACGACCGTGATCGGCGACATCGTCGTTCGTTTTTCCCAGAACGGCGACTTTGAACTGACGTTCTCGAAAGGGCCGGGCGTAAATCTGCTATTTTTGCGACAGGACGCGAGCTTTGCTGAAGTCAGCGGTCCCCTCGCCGGCCGTGGCTGGTCAGGCGCAATCGATCATGCGCCGCCGCAGCTGCGAGCCTGGCTCGAACTGCGCAACAAGATCGTTCGGGCGAAAGATCGACATCAGGTGCGGCATGTTTCGGGATCGGAAACTTTTGTTTTCCGATTTTAAACGCGGCGGCAATCACGGAAGCTCAAGTATGCGGATGAGTGATTTGATCGCGCGTGTCATGGCACAACGACGCGTGCTCGCCTGGTTTGGCGTGGCCGCGCTGGCCGCAGCCTGCTTCGGAATTCTCATCACGCGGATCGAGCTCGATTCCGACGTCATCAATATGCTGCCGAAGGGTTTCGAATCGGTCGAAGGCCTGAAAATTTACGATCGCGACTTTGAACAAACGCGCGAACTGACCTTCGCACTACGATGTCAGCCTCAGGATGTGGACAAGCTGGAAGAATTCGCGCCGACCTTTGCGGAAAATTTGCGGAAGCAATCGTGGTGCGAGCGCGTGCTGGCCGGTTCGCCAATGGAAACGCCGGACGGCATCCGCGATTTGCAATCGATCGCCGTTCCACTGCTTCTGAATCTGGAGCCGGCCGCATTCGAGCAGACGATGGCGATCTTGCAGCCCGAGAGAATTCAAGAGCGGCTGCATCGTTTGCATCAGGAAATCGAGGCCGGCTCGCCGCGACCAGAATTTGAACTCGGGTTCGATCCGCTGGGCATCATTGCGCCAGCGCTGAAACCGTTTGCAGAAGCGAACGCGATCGAGCAGGAGCAACCGCTCACGTCGCCGGACCGCACGATGCACGTTTTTCTCGTGGTCACGAATCAACCGTCGCTGAGCGCGTTCGAGTGTCAGCGGTTGATGCGTCAGGTAAATGCCTTTCGTGCGCGGGCAGGAGATGGCTGGGAGGGCAGGCCGTTGGAAGTTCTGGTCACCGGACGTTCGGCGTATGTCGCTGAGATTTCCTTGAGCATGCGATACGATATCGTAGCCACGCTGGGCAGTTCGGTCCTGCTCGTCGGGATCATTTTCTTCATCGGCTTTCGACGATGGCTGCCGCTCCTCGGAATGGGTTTTTCGCTTTTGCTCTCGTGCCTGGTCGCGCTGGCGGCCGGACTGCTTGTCTTCGGCAGACTCAGCATGCTGGCAGTCGGTTTTTGCGCAATCCTGGTCGGACTCGGTGTCGATTTCGCAATCCTGATTTTCGGTCGCTACCAACAGGCACGGATTGACGGCGAGGAATATCAGCCAGCAATTGCTACATCGGTGGCAAGACTCGGGCGCGCAGTTTTTTTCGGCGCGCTCACAACCGCGGTTGGGTTTCTTGCGCTGATCCTGAGCGGCTCGATGGGTTTCTCACAGCTTGGCGTCCTGATCGCGATTGGCATTTTCTTCGCGGGACTCTTCATGTGCACAATTCTGTTTTTGTTCGTGCGACCGGGCCAGGCGCCGCAACGGCACGATTGGGTCTTCGAGATCGTGAAAAAATATGTGCGGTGGAGCGTGCAACGGCCTGCGCCCATCATCATTGTCGCCGGCGGAATTCTGTTATTACTGAGCGTGATCGGTTTTTCGCCGGTGCCTCCGCTGCGGTTTGAAGCCAGCGTGCGTTCGCTCGAACCGAAAAACAGCCGGGCCGCCGAGGCGCTGCAAGCAATTATGGCAAAAATGCCGACCCGGTGGGAGCCGGTGCTCGCGATCGTGCATGCACGGGACGCTCAGGAGTTGCATGACGATTGGCAAAGAATCACTGCGCACTGGACCGAGCTTCAACAGACCGGAAAAATCAAAGGTTTCTCGACGCCGGCGGCACTGTGCCTTTCTCCGGTATGGGTGGAAAAAAATCGGGAACGCCTTCGAACAGTGAATCTTCCGGCAGTACGGCAGACTCTTGAAGAAGCTTTGAGGGTAGAAGGCTTCAGCACTGACTCGTTCGCGTCTGCGTTCAGACTGCTGGACGATTTGCGGACAGTTGTCGACCCAAAGGCGCCGCAGCCGGACTGGCGAAAACACTTACCGAAGGGAGCCGGTTGGTGGTTTTTGGTGGATCGCTATTTCGCAAAAAATCCTTTGCTGACGACGGGCTTTGCGACCACGAACGAGCCCGTTGCGAATCACGCGCAAAGCAAAGAGTTGAGCCGCGAACTGCCGGTGCCCGGTGTGCCGATGATTCTCTCGGGTTGGAGTTACACGTTGGCCGATTTACAACCATGGTCGCAGCGGCAATTGCTGATCATCAGCGCGCTAATGGCGTTGTTCGATGTCGGACTGCTCGCGATTTTGTATCGCGACTTTCGGCTATGGTTGATCCAAATCGTCACGCTCGCGTTTGGAATTGGCGCAATGATCGCGACGATGAAGCTGCTCAACCTTCATTTAAACTTGCTCAACGTGCTTTCGTTCCGGCTCGTGCTTGCGATCGGCGTTGATTATGGAATCTACGTCGTGCTCGTTTGGCAAAAGACACGCGAGCTGGAACACGACGTCGCGGGTGTGATCAAACCGGTCATTCTCGCCGGACTGACGGCGGTCAGCGGGTTCGGCTCGTTAGGCTGGGCGCGAAATCCGTCGTTGAGCGGACTCGGCATCGCTTGCGCGATTGGAATTTTTTGGAGCTTGCTCGCGACAATTTTCTTCGCATTGCCGGCGATGGCAGCGGCCAAACCAAAAGTTTGGAGCGGGCAATGAGAGCGCCGCAGCCGATATAAGATCGAGCAGTGAAACACTGCGGCCCTTAAACAAAACGACCATGTTTGCCATTTCGAAATTATCCCCTCTCCTGCTGAGTTTAGTTTTGCTAACGCCAATCGTTCGCGCGCAATCGTTGTCAGAAGCGGAGGTAAAGAATCTTCTCGTCCGCATCGCCGAGCGGCGCGCGTCGTCACCGGATGTCCGCGCAGATTTTCAGGAACAAAAAACGATGCATCTCCTGAATAAGCCGATCGTGAGTTCGGGAAAAATCTGGTTTCACGCCCCAAACAAATTCCGGCGCGAGATCACCGGCAATTCGCCCAGCGTCACAGTCAGCAACGGTCGCGACCTTTGGATTTACTATCCGAATTTCAAATCAGCCGAGCATTATTCGTTAGGCAAACGCTCTCCGGTTGACGCTGCCATCGCCGCCATCAATACTGCGCTGAATCTGGAGAATGTTGAGAACACATTTCAAATCAGTGGCGCAAAGATCGACAATGCCTACGATTTGCAGCTGTTGCCGCGTTCGGCGTCGATGAAACGGATGTTTCAAAAGTTCGATCTGCGTTTGAACAACGATCTGGTTGCCGAACGCACGGAGATGACGCAACCAAACGGCGATCACATCGTCACGACCTATTCGAATCAAACGCGGGCGGCGATTCCGGCATTGACGTTCGAGTTCACGCCGGCAGGCGGCACTGAAGTTACGAATCCACTTGGCCGCTGAACAATCTTACCTACGAGGTTTGGGCGTGGGTGTGGGCGAAGGAGCTGCTGATTTGATTCGCTGGTAGCGAATCGTAGTCGCTTGCGTCGACATGTCTTCGACCATCCAGGTCAAATGCGCGACGTCATTCGCGTCGATCAGCGAGTTGATGAAATCGCCCGCGAATCGATTGTCGCCGCTGCAGCCGGAGGCCGCGCAGATGGCGCCGGTGTGGACGTTCGGCTCCACAACTGTCACGGTCCAAGTCGGCGTCGGGCTATCGGCGTTGAATGACTCAGCCCACATCGTCGCCCACGTCGACGTTGTCATGGTGCTAGTGTCGCGGCCGTTGTCCGGCGCATAATAATAGATGACGCCGACATGCCCGGGACTGCCCGCGGCGACCCAGGTGAAAGTCGCCGTGCCCGTCATTGTTGCCGGGATTGGCGGAAGCTTGCTCCAAGTCACGCCTTCGTTGGTCGAGTGAGCGAGGACAACTTGAACGCCACCTGCCGGATTTGGCTCCTCCGAAGCTACCCAGAGATCGCTGTTCTTGCCAAGAGTCGCGCTCGGCAGCGCGACCGGCAACGGAAGA
>CATPAT010000294.1 GCA_955652155.1 uncultured Chthoniobacterales bacterium
CCATTTCCAAATTCAATTGCAACGCTTTGGCCGAGCCGAAGAAATCAACCTGCACGGAGTGATCGACCACGAGATCGACCGGCACCAACGGCTCGATGATTTTCGGATCGCCGTCGAGTCGTTTCACTGCACTTCGCATCGCGGCAAGATCGACAACCAGCGGAACGCCCGTGAAATCTTGCAGGACGATCCGCGCGACCACGAATGGAATTTCTTCGTTGGCCGGTTTCTTCGCGTTCCATGTCGCCAGCGTCTCGATGTCTTTGCGCTGGACTTTCTTCCCATCGCAATTCCGGAGGACTGACTCGAGCACGATCCGAATGCTGACCGGCAGTCGCGAGATTTTACCGATGCCTTGCTCTTCCAGAGCGGGCAGTGAATAAAGAAATCCTTCGCGGCCTTTACCAGCGTCGAATTTCTTCAGCGTTTTGAATTCGTCGGTCACTTTAAGTCGGCCAATCTCGCTTTGATCTTATCAAAGTTCGGCAGCTGTTTCGCGTCGTCGTTGCTCTCGGCGTATTGGATCACGCCGTTCTTATCGATAATGAAGGCGGAACGTTTTGGAACGCCGCCCATTCCAAGATTGATTTGCGGCAGAAACGAATCGTAAACGACGCCATAATCTTTCGCGACTTTGTGCTCGTAATCGCTCAGCAATGTGACATCGATCTTTTCTTTTTGCGCCCATGCTTCCTGCGCGAACGGATTATCGCCGCTAATTCCGTAAACTTCGCAATTCAATCCGGTGTATTCGCGCAGTCCGTTGCCGACACTGCACATTTCCTCGGTGCAGGTCCCCGTGAACGCCATTGGGAAGAAAAGCAGGAGCGTGTTTTTCTTGCTGAAGTTGCTGCTGAGCTTGATCTGCTTCGGGCCGTCAGCGGTCTTGGTCGAGAGAGTGAAATCGGGCGCTTTAGTTCCAACTGCAAGTGGCATAAACAATCCTCCAGTTTGAGTTTAGAAGGGGAAATTCACTATAAGAAAGCAGCGTGACGCTGCACCCATTTTTTTCTGCAAGCTCGGATCCGGAGTTCCTGCTTTCCTGCGTTCCTTATTGTGATACATTCGCCGCCGATGGCAGATGATCGCTGGTGAATCGAAAGGTTCGCTGGAGGAAAGTCCGAACACCACACGGCAGCATGCCACGTAGAAAACGTGGGCGGCGTTCTCGAAAGCGAACGTTGACGGAAAGTGTCACAGAAAAGACACCGCCGGTTCTTTGAAAGAAGTGCAGGCAAGGGTGAAAAGGCGAGGTAAGAGCTCACCGCTCGCGGAGTAATTCGCGAGGCACGAAAAACCCCATGCGGTGCAAGACAAAACAGAGGGAGGACAGCCGGTCCGCTACGATCCTCGGGTATCGTCGCATCACGGTCCCGCGACTGCGGGATCGGGCGGTCCCGCGCAAGCGGGATTGAGATAAATGATCATCGTCCCGAAGAAATTCGGGAGACAGAATTCGGCTTACCGCCATCTAAATATGAAGGGCGCTTTCGGAAACGAAGGCGCCCTTCGCTTTTTTATTTGAGCACGGCATCAATACACTCAAGTAACTGCGAAACGGTTTCTTCGGTTTCGTCGCCCATGTTGGAGAGGCGGAAAGTTTTGCCACGGAGTTTGCCATAGCCGGGGTCGATGACGAGATGATGTTCCTCGCGCAGCTTTTTCGCGAATGCGAGAACATCGATGCCTTTGCTGTTTTTGACGCAGGTCAGCGTCTTTGATCGAAAACCTTCTTCGGCGAAAAAGTCGAAACCAGTGCAGCGGACCCAATCGTGGACGAGCGCGTTCGTTTTCGCATGGCGATCAAAGCGCGCTTGCAGTCCTTCCTCGAAGATTTCCTCCAGCTTTGATTGCAACGCGAAGATGTGGCCGATACTCGGAGTGCTGGGAGTCATCCATTCGGCCTGTTGTTTTTTGAATTCGAGAAAATCGAAGTAATAACCGCGACCTTTCTGTTTCTCGGCTCGGGCGAAACCTTTTTTGGAAACCGAAAAGAGTGAGAAGCCGGGAGGCAAGGCCAGCCCTTTTTGCGCGCCGGTCAGCATGACGTCGATGCCGAGCGCCTCCATGTCGATCTGCATCGCGGAAAACGACGAGACCGTGTCGACGATGAGAACGACGTCGGGATATTTGGCGAGCGTGCAGCAGATTTCCGGCAACGGATTCATTACGCCGGTGGAGGTCTCGTTGTGAATCAGGGTGACGGTGTCGAATTTTCCGGACGCGAGTGCATGATCGACCTCTTTCTGGTCGATGTGTTTTCCCCAATCGACTTGCAACGGCTCGGCGTTTTTGCCGCAGCGACGCGCGACATCGAGCCATTTATCGGAGAACGCGCCGCACATGCAACAGAGCACGCCGCGATCGACCAGATTGTGGATCGAAGCCTCCATCACGCCCCAGGCTGATGAAGTCGAAAGAAACACCGGCTGCTTTGTGCCAAAGAGCGTTTGCAGCTTTGGATGAACGTCGCGGTAGAGATTTTTGAAATCTTCGCCGCGATGTCCGATCATCGGTCGCGAGAACGCGGCCAATGTTTTCGCAGAAACCTCGACTGGGCCGGGAATGAAAAGCTTGTCGTGTGGAAGCACGAAGAAAACGTCGAACGCCGAACCCGCCTTCGCAAGGGCTACCGCGCGGCCGGCGCCAACGTCCAATGCAGAGTGCAGATGGCGATCTTATTTCTCGATGAAGCTGATGTCGCCGCTGCGCTCGACCCGGCCCTTCTTTACTTTGGAGACATCGTCGTCGTGCAAACTCAGGCGCATGTCCTCCTCGACATCGTGCGTTGAGATATGGTTGCGGTGCATCGTGCTCAAGACGAAATCGCCGCCTTCGATGATCAACTCGGGGCGGCCTTTGATGAGGCAGCCGAACCAGTGCCAGTGAAATGCAATAAGGGCTAGCAGGCGATGCAACAGAACGAGCACCAGTCCGCCACCGAGCGTCGCGAAAAATGCCGCGCTGCCGTTGATCGCGCGCGAGAGCACTGATGCCAGAATAACCAGCAAGACGGCGTCGAAAGCGGTCTTGCGTGCCAGCGATCGCTTGTGACCCAACCGAACCATAATCAGTGTGGCAATAAACACGACGACACCGCGCAATGAGATTTGAACAAACGTCAGCTCGTCAGGCCTTACGCCCAAACCAAGCAATGGTCCGACAAAATTCGAGAATGCATTCATAGCCAAAAATTTTACCGCCCGGAGAAGGTTTGGCGAGTATATCTCGACCTTCGCCGAACTTGCGCGGCAAAGTTTCGCGTGGCATAAGAGCACGCTCGTGCGACCCGAATCGGCCGCGCAAGATCGACAATCACTATGCCAATAGCTCAGCCACCTTCCCGCGACGCCGCAGTTGAAGCGCAAGTTTTCTGGCTCCGTTTCCAAAAGGAAATTGCGGCCGCACTGATCGTCCTAATTGTGGCGGCTGTCGGATTTGCGGCTTACCGATTTTACATAAACCGGCGCAACTCCACTGCGGCTGAGTTGTTAGGTAGGGCTAAGAATCCGCACGATTACCAGGAGGTGATTACCGGTTATCCGGCAACGCCCGCGGGCGCGAGCGCGTATTTGCTTCTGGCTGAGACGCAACGCAACGACAAGAAGTTTGCCGAATCGAACGCGACCTTGCAGCTGTTTATCGATAAATATCCGGAACACGATTTTGGGCCGACAGCGCGTCTGGCAATGGCGGCGAATTTGGAATCGATGGGCAAAACAGATGAGGCCCTTTCGATTTATCAAGAGGTCGCCGTCAAATACGCAAACACTTACAACGCGCCGCTTGCGCTTATTTCGGAAGTTCCATTGTTAAAAGCGAAGAGCCGAATCGAAGACGCGCGCCGAGTTTGTGAAGAAATTCTGACGAAATATCGGATGCCAGGCCCGCAAACCGAAGGTACGCGGGACGACCGCATGGAGACGATCTGGGCGGGCGAAGCAATGAGGCAATTGCGTTCGTTGAAACCACCTGAACGGCCAAAGCCAGTGCCAGGGGCGGCAAGTTTGCCAGCGACGCCGCCTGGACCGGGCGCTCCGCCAATGATCGCCGCCCCAACCGCACCTATTCCGGCTGCAGCGCCAACTGCCGGGGCGATGTCGCCCGCGGGTGCGCCGACACCAAAAAAGCCGAATTAGAATTGTAGCTGCCGCCGTCTCTGGCGGCAGATCTGCCGATGAGGACATCGGCAGCTACAACGCTTTGCGGCTGAGACGGCCGCCGCGAGAGCAATTTGAATTAGCGCTTCGAAAATTGGAAGCGTTTGCGCGCGCCAGGCTGGCCGGATTTTTTGCGCTCCTTCATCCGCGGATCGCGTCGGAGCAACCCTTCGGATTTGAGCGCGCCGCGTAGGTTGCCATCGGCCTGAATAAGTGCGCGGGAGATCGCCAAGCGCGCGGCGCCAGCCTGGCCGGCAACGCCGCCGCCGCTGGCATTAATGAAAAGATCGTAAGTGTTAACCATCTTCGCCGTTTGCAATGGTTGCAGCACTACGTTCTGCAATGGAACACTTGGGAAGTAATCTTCGAAATTGCGGCCGTTGATGTCGATCTTACCGGTCCCCGGAGTCATTCGAATGCGAGCGACGGAAGTTTTTCGACGACCGGTGGCGATGAATTCCTGTGCTTGAGCCATAAAAAAATTGGTTAGGCGAGCTTGACCGATTGCGGCTGCTGCGCGCTGTGAGGATGGGATTCACCGCGGTAAACCTTGAGCTTTCGATAAACCGCGCGGCCGAGTCGATTGTGCGGAATCATTCCGCGGACCGCACGCTCAATCAATAGCTCGGGATGACGAGCCCGTCGCGCGCGAACGTTCTCTGACTTGTGGCCGCCAACGTAGCCCGAAAAACTCATGAAGCTTTTCTGTTCTTCTTTTTTTCCCGATACCCTGACCTTGTCAGCGTTAATGACGACGACGAAGTCGCCGGTATCGACATGTGGAGTGAAGATTGTTTTCTCTTTGCCGCGCAAAAGTCTGGCCGCCTTCACCGCAACGCGACCGAGCACCTGGTCCTTGGCGTCGATCAGCCACCATTTGCGGTCGACTTCGTTGGCTTTGGCGGAAAACGTCTTCATCGGCGTTTGAAAAAGGGCACGGAAGCTACCGGTCGGGAAGGTCACTGTCAACCGGCGGAATCGGGGCACTGGTATCAAAGGTGTTTTCTAGAAATTATAATGCGCCTCAGCTTTCTAGCCGCCGCTGTCCTCATTTTTTCACTCAACTTCGGTCTCGCCCGAGAAAATTCCTCCCCGGAACACGTTTCCGCCGCTGCCGTCATTCGCGAGATCAATCTCGCCCGCGAAAATCCGAGCCTTTACGCCGCTTTCGTCGCCGAATCGCGCCCGTTTCATGTGATTGAACAGGGCCGTGCAGTCGACGAAGCAGTCCGATTTCTTAAAAAAGCGCGACCACTTCCGCCGCTAACGCTTTCGACCGGAATGTCTCGCGCGGCCGCCGATCATTGCGCCGAACAAGTCGAGGGTCAGCTTGGACATGATGGCAGTGATCGGAGGAGTCCCGGCGACCGGATGAGCCGATACGGAACCTGGAGCGCAACTTGGGGTGAAAATATTTCCTATGGCCAGAAAACAGCGCGCGGAATTGTGCTAACGCTCATCATCGACGACGGCGTTCGCTCGCGTGGTCATCGCAAAAATATTTTCAATCCGAAGTTCAATTATGCGGGTGCTGCGTTTGGCCCGCACGCGCGATATCGCACCGTGTGCAGCATCGATTTTGCAGGCGGTTATGCCGAACGAGCCGAGGCGCTGGTCGCGCGGAACCCGCAACGTCAGTCCGGCTCAGACGTTTCGATCGAGCTTAGATTCCGCCGCGATTTGGTGCCGGGATCTTGTTCAGGATCGGCTGAATTGATGGATCGGCCTTGAGCATTGCGCCATGCATGGCGTCACGAAATTCCTTGTGCGCCTGGCGCATTTTTTCCCGCGCGGCTTGGACCGATGGCTCTTGCATGGCTTTGCGACGAGCGGCCTGCACTTTCTGACGTTCTTCCGGTGAAAGATTTGCGAGACGTTGTTCCCAACGACGTCCGCGTCTGCCTTGTTCCTCATCCTGGCCGCGAGCTACTGGAGTGAATTGAAGCGCCATCCCCAAGATCGACATCGAAATCAACAATTTCATTTTCATCGAAAAGACAAACCCGGCACGTTGTCGGAAGTTGCGGAACATGACCACGTGGTGGTTCGGTTTGCCTTCGAGCTCGAGTCACGCGCTCATTGGCGGCCTTTGCGGCGCGGCTTTCGCGACCGCGCACGAGAATTGGTCGGTCATCAAGTGGAACGCCGGTGTCTGGCCGAAAGTCATTGTGCCGATGATCACTTCGCCAATCGCCGGATTTATTCTCGGCGGATTCGTGATGTTTCTTCTCTTCGTTTTGCTGCATCGGCTCACGCCGCACTTTATCCATCAGTTTTTCGGAAAGGCGCAAATCGTCAGCGCGGCGTGGATGGCGCACAGTCACGGCACCAATGACGCTCAAAAGACGATGGGCATTATTACGCTCGCGCTTTTCACCGGCACAAAAGCCGGCCGGTTTGATCATCTCCCAGCGTGGCTCGAATTTTTACGGACACCGGTCTTTGCCATGCCGTTGTGGGTAAAAGTGCTTTGCGCGGCAACGATGGCAGTCGGCACCGCCGCCGGCGGTTGGCGGATCATTCGTACGCTCGGCCATCGCGTCGTGAAATTGCAACCGGTCCACGGATTCGCCGCCGAAACCAGCGCGGCATTGATCATTCAAGCCGCCAGCATTTACGGGATTCCGCTTTCAACGACGCACGTGATTTCCACTTCGATCATGGGCGTCGGCGCGGTGAAACGTTTCA
>CATPAT010000295.1 GCA_955652155.1 uncultured Chthoniobacterales bacterium
GTCGCGCAAACGACCGAGATCGCCAAATGGGTCCTTGTCGTACCAGCCGACCTGCTTCGCCAGCCATTCGCAATACAGCGCCCAGCCCTCGGCATAAGCAGTGAATGGAATTACTTTGCGAAATTGCGGCACGCCTTTGAGTTCTTGCGCGATTGAAATTTGCCAGTGATGTCCCGGAACGCCTTCGTGATAGGCGAGTGTCGGCATGCTCCACTTTGGACTTTCGTTCATGTCGCGCAGGTTCGCGTAAAAAATCCCCGGACGTGAACCGTCCATGGCGCCGCCTTGATAATAAGCTCCTGGCGCAGTCGCTTCCTTGAAAGGCTCGACCCGCCGGATGTCGATCCGTGCTTTGGGCGCCGTCAAAAACAAGTGCGCCTTGGATTCCACGACCGCGTTGTCGATCAAGCGTTTGTATTCCGCGATCGCATTGGCGCGACCTTTGTCGTCGTTGGGATAAAGAAAACGCGGATCTTTACCGAGTTTATCCATCGCCGCGCCGATCGGCTGGCCGGCGAAACCGTTTGCGTCAAGCAACGCCCGCATTTCAGCCTCAATCCGCGTCACTTCGCGCAGACCGAGCCCATGCACTTCGTTGGGTGGCATGTTCGTGGTGGTGTTGGAGCGAAGCGCGTAGGCATAAAACGCGTCGCCGTCCGGCAATTTCCAAACGCCGTCGTCGGTCGTTGTTTTCCGCAGCAGCTCCTGCCAATAAGCGATCAACTTTTGGTAAGCTGGATAAACCTGGCTTGTGATTTCCGTTTCCACGCGCTTTTGCAAATCCACGCGTTGCTGTTCGGTCAACTTGTCGATCTTGGCCGCGCGCGTCTTGAATGACGTGGCCAGAACATTTTCCGCAGCGGGCTTGGCGATGAAATCGCTCATCTCCTTGAGCACCTCCTCGACGACGAAACGGGGCGGGAGAATTTGTTTCTGCTCGCGGAACTTCAGGCCCTCGAGCGTTTGATCGAATTTCTTCGGCAACGCGTCGAGGCGCATGATGTAATATTCACAATCTTTCGGGCCAAGGAGCCGATGAGTGTTGGCCATGAACGACGGGTACTGGTTCTGGACGCCAAAGAGCTGGTTGACCGGATAATTGTGCCACTGCCACTTTTCGCCTTCGACCTGGTCCTTGAGAAACCAGTCGAGCACATGGGTGGAAAGTTTTTGCGACGGCGATTGTCGATCTAACAGATACTCGTCCAGCTGCGTCAGATCTTTCTTCCAACGGTCGATCACCATTTGTTGGTGCGCCGGCGATTCGTCGCTCAGCTTGCCGTTATGACTGGTGATACCGAATTGCTCGACCAGGCCAAGTTGCGTCAGCAATTCCGGTTCGCTGAAAATAACTTCGGCGAAAACTTTTTCGTAAAAAAGATTCAGACTCCAGGGCCGAAACCAAATCAGATTGATCAGAAAAATCGCGAAACCGACGACGGCGAGACCCAGGATCGCGAAAAACCACTTCAAAATGCGTTTAAACATGGATCGACATGCAGCCCCTTAATCGCGGACTGGTCAACCAAAACTTTGCCGACTCATCGCCAGCGGCAGATGTGATTGATGCTTTTCATCAAGCGACGGATTTCGGCGGCGACAGCCACGGGAAGATCGCGCCGTTCTCTTTGAATTCTTGTCAACGCTACAAAGAGTTCCTCATAGAGCTCATTCGACGTGGTTCACACGCCTTCTAGAATTCCCTGAAGGCGATCCGCCTCCGCAGTAAAGCCATGACTTCTCAACCCGTCCCTAAGTACATCGATCACGCCCGGGAACTCCTCGGGCCTCGCTAAATTCCGTCTGTTTTTGAACGGCCACATTGCTATATTGGTTCGTGCACAAAGAAGTTCCCCAACGGAGAAAAGTTCGCCAACGGAGAAGTCGGCGCAACGAGGTTTCGGTCCAATCGGGCCAGGTCGAGTTCGTCAAAGTCAATACCGACGCCTGGCAATGGCGCGATATCTACCGCTGGCTGCTCGGATTGAGTTGGCCACAGTTCGCTTTGTTTGTCGGTGCTGTTTATATCGGCCTGAATCTTCTCTTTGCCGCTCTTTACAGTGTCGACCCAAACAGCGTCGCCGGGAGAACCAGCACCAACTGGTTTCTCGATTGCTTCTTCTTCAGCGTTCAAACGCTGGCCACGGTTGGCTATGGCCACATGTATCCGCAAACGCTTTATGGGCATCTCGTCAGCACAATCGAGATCATGACCGGAATATTTTTGATCGCGGTCATGACCGGTTTAATTTTCGTCCGGTTCTCGCGGCCGATCGCACGCGTTGTCTTCAGCAGATCAATGGTGATCGCACCGTTAAACGGCCAACCGACACTGATGGTGCGCGTCGGCAACGAGAACCATCACAGCATGGTCGAAGCGAAGTTTCGGATCATGTACTCGCGCGACCAGGAATTGGCCGAAGGCGGCGATTTTCGATACTTCCACGATCTCAAACTGCATTTCGATCAGCTCACCGTTTTTCCCGCGGCATTAACTCTGCGGCACGAGATCAATGAAAAAAGTCCCCTCTGCGGCGCCACGCTTGAATCGCTCGAAGCTGAGCGCGCGCTTTTCTTTGTCTCTGTCGTCGGGATCGACCCCGTCATCGCGGCGGAAGTCCAAACGCAAAAGGATTACAGTTGGCGCGACCTTCTATTCGGTCGCCGCTTCGTCGAGATTTATACCCAGGACGGAGGCCGGCTGACCGTCGATTACGGCCGCCTACACGACACCGAACCTGTCCAACGCGCGGATTAACCGCCGTTACCGGCCAATCAAAATAAGAACACCGGCCGCCAGCGCCAAAATTCCCATCACTACCGGTGGAATCACGATACCGCTCGCCAGCGCCATAATCCCGACCAGGATGAGATAAATTGCCAATAACAGCATACCGAGATTTTTCGTGACGTTAATCATGTGTGTGCCTTTCGTTAGATGAGGGTGCCGATCTTTCATGGCGCGCTACGTTTGTCACGCTCCAAATGGAATGATTGATTCACGCGGTCACAAATTTTCGCTATAGCAGCATCGTGTCCAACCAACACGACCACGTCGATAAACCGGAGCCGCGCTGGCAGGCGCTGGTCGCGTTTCTTGCGGTGGGCACAATTTATCTGGCGCTTCCACCCAGTCTTATCGTCGGACCGACGTGGTTATTGCCCACGTTGATCGTCGTTTTGCTCGTCCCGACGGTGATTAGTCATCGCACCGGCAAGCGCTCGTTGAATCGCGCCCTAGGCCTCGTCATTAATGGACTTACGACGCTTGCACTGATCGCTTCGGTGGGACTGTTGGTGCGAGCGCTTCCATCACACAAAGAATCGCCGCTCGAACTTTTGCGCTCGGGCGCGTTGCTCTGGCTGACCAACGTGATCGTCTTCGCGCTTTGGTATTGGCGACTAGACGGTGGCGGTCCCACCTTGCGACAC
>CATPAT010000296.1 GCA_955652155.1 uncultured Chthoniobacterales bacterium
AAGGAAGAGTGTGCGCAGGTCATGGAAACCTGTAAAGAGATGAGACTGCTTCTCGGCAAAGGCGGACTCTGGGGACAAACGATCCGCTTCTCGCCGCCGATGTGTGTTAACGAACAAGACGCCGACTTTCTTCTCGAAGTTCTCGACCGCGCGCTGGAGAGTTTGTGATACTAATGAGCCGCACCGTGGCTGCTCTTTGTTTGGTGGCGGTGAACTGTGCAACGTCCGCGCCAGTTTCGCAAAACGGGTGGACAGTTGTGAAAGTGATCGATCTACACCTAGAACTTGTCGATTCGAATCGGGTTGAAGGATACTGGTTTACGAAAAACTATGTCGTCCCGGAGGCGAGCGCGCACGATATTGTTGTCGATCCGCTGTGGCATTGGAAAATTCGGAACGGGCATTTGCAAATTTATAGCGAATCGCAACTCGAAGACGAACTCACGCTGATAAAGATCGATCCGAAGATTGTTACAGTTCGCAAACGTAGCGGAGCGATCGCGCGTTATCGCTATAGCTATCGCCGCTAAATAAGCGAGCTTGTGTGAGATCCTTCACTCCGTTCAGGATGACAAACGGCTGATGCGACTCGCGATTCTTTCGGTTGTTCTTTTCCTATCGGGAATCAGCGCGCTGATTTTCGAAACGCTCTGGCTTCGACTGAGTGGACTCGCGTTCGGCAATTCGATTTGGGCGGCGGCGCTGATTCTTTCGAGCTTCATGGCCGGTCTCGCGCTCGGAACCGCAATTGCCGCGTCATCGAAATTGAGGATCCGCCCGCTCAAATTGTACGCGGCGCTCGAATTTGCGGTCGCGCTCTTCGGTTGCACGATCGTTTTCGCGTTGCCGATTGTCGGCGAACTGTTGCGTCCGCTTTTTCAAACGCTTTGGTCGCATCAAACGATTCTTCTGGCACTGCGCGTCCTGTTTTCATTCGTGCTGCTCTTAATTCCGACAACCGCGATGGGTCTGACTTTGCCGGTTGTCCTCGAAGATCGCATTCTCGCGCGTGCCGACTTCGGTCGCGCGCTCGGTGTTCTCTACGGCTTCAACACCATCGGTGCAGTCGTCGGGGCTTTGATCGGTGAGCTTTTTCTGATCAAAGCCTTTGGATTGTGGGGCACGAGTTTGGCAGCAGGTCTTTTGAATTGCGTCGCTGCGGCGATCGCGTTGTTACTCGTTAAGGTGGACGCAGTGACCGGGACGCGAACAGCATCCCCTGCAGCAACGCCGCAATGGTTGCGACTGGACTATCGCCTGCCCTGGCGACCACTGTTGGTTAGTTTCGGCGCCGGCTGCATTTTGCTGACGTTGGAAGTGGTTTGGTTCCGTTTCCTTCGATTGTACGTCGCGTCGTCCGCCACGGCGTTCAGTCTGATGCTCGCGATCGTTCTGGCCGGAATCGGCCTGGGCGGTATCGCGTCCGGTGCTCTTTTGAAAAGAATGCGCCAATCGGCGCTTCCGATTCTTCTCGTCATCGCCGCGATCCTGACGCTGCTTTGCTACATCTTCTTCCCGGTTCCAAAGCTCGGCGAAGGCGAGAAGAATTTTTATTTGGAATCCTGGCCGCAGATCGCGCTGCTCTCGATCGCGCTGATGTTCCCGGTCGCGTTTCTTTCGGGCGTCTTGTTTCCAGCGATCGCAGCGCGCGTTCAGGAAAGTGTGCCGAGCCGGATGAACAGTCTTGGCATCACGACATTGTTCAACACCGCCGGCGCAGCAATCGGCCCGCTGCTCGCCGGATTCGTGCTGCTCCCGAAGCTCGGCTTCCAATCGAGCTTGATTATCTGCGCAGTCGGTTACGGCCTTCTTTGCCTAACAATCAGTCAAAAAGATAACTGGTCGCCTCAAGGGCCGGCTGGATTCGCGCTGCTGGAACTGTGCGTTCTGTTTGTCGCAAGCGTCGCGCTGTTTCCAAATCACCGCGACGAAATGCATTTCGCCAATGCCCGGCATTTGTACGAATCCGAAAACCAGCATCTGGTTAAAAGAATCGAAGGCACGATGGGAACATGGCAGCTTCTGCGTCGCGATCTTTTTGGCCAGCCTTATTACTACAGATTGATGACGGACGGATTTTCGATGTCGGCAACGAATCCGCGTAATCAACGCTACATGCGCCTGTTCGCTTATCTGCCATCGGCGCTGCATCCGGAGCCCGAGAATGCGCTTCTCATCGCGTTCGGTTGCGGTGTGACCGCGGACGCGCTCACGCACAATGTCGATCTTAAACACATCGACATTGTCGATATCTCCAAGGAAGCATTCGCACTGGCGGACGACTATCGCGAAGCCGGCTACTCGAATTCACTGCGTGATCCTCGCGTTACTGCGATTGTTCAGGACGGCCGATTCTTTTTGCAAGCCACTCCGCAGCGCTACGACATCATAACCGGCGAACCGCCGCCGCCAAAAGTGCTCGGGTCGGTAAATCTTTATACCGAACAATTTTTCTCGCTGATGAGCGATCGACTGCGAGATGGCGGCATCGCGACATTCTGGCTGCCGGTTTATCAACTCAACGTCAACGAAGCGAAAGCGATTTTACTCGCATTTCACGACGCGTTTCCAAATTGCGTGGTCTGGTCCAGCTCCGACGAGGAATGGATCATGATGGGAATCAAAGGCGCGCCACAGAAGATCGACAATGAGCAGATCCGAAAATTTTGGCGGTTCGGAAGCACGCGCGATGATCTGGCCCGGATTGGAGTTGAAGTCCCGGAGCAGTTGGCCGCGTTGTTCGTGATGGACGGCGACGAAATCGATCGCATCGCTAACGGAACCAAGCCGCTGACAGATTTTTATCCGAAACGGCTCGGCGATGTCACGGCTGAGGACAAAGCGATCCACGAATTCACCAGCGACTACATGCTAGCAACATCGGCAGTGGAACGTTTTCAATCCTCGCGATTGATCCAGGAAATTTGGCCTACGACGATGACGGCGCAACTCGAGCCGTTCTTTGCCATTCGGGAAATGCGTTATCGGGCCGGTCTCAGCGAAACGAATTGGCTGGCGGAGTTGGATATTCATCTGCGCGGTTCGCGTTTGCGCGAGCCGGTCCTGGAAACCATGGGCACGAATTCATTTCGGATCGCTCTGGCTGAAAAAGCCGCGGATAATTTGCAGCCGCCGCCAATCGAATTGTTGCCAGACTTGATCGCAGAGGCACTTGCGCGACGGGATTATCATGGGGCGATTCGCCTGTTAGAAGACAGACGAGCACGCGGCGCGGCGAATCGCGACGATATTTGCCTGCTCACGTATTTGTATTGCTTGAACGGTGAAGTCCCGAAAGCCGAATCCGTCGCGACCGCCACGACCGATCGGGGGCGTCCATTTGTGAAATGGCTCTGGGGAAAATTGCAGGCCGAATATGGATTCCGTCCGCCAACGTCGGACTGGCTGCGCTAGAGCGCGACTTTGAGTTGGAAAAGGAGCGCGCAATCCTCTACTGCGTCGTGCGATGGGTGATGAATACGACGCGGTCGTGGTCGGCTCGGGACCGAACGGCCTCGCGGCCGGGATCACGCTCGCGCGCGCAGGACTGTCGGTTCTGGTATTGGAAGCAAATTCGAGCATCGGTGGCGGGGCACGCTCGGCCGAATTGACGCTGCCAGAGTTTGTTCACGATGTTTGTTCGGCGGTTCATCCGCTTGCCGCGGGCTCACCATTTTTCAAAACGCTACCGCTCGAACGATTCGGGCTCGATTGGATCCAACCTGAAATTCCACTCGCGCATCCGCTCGATGACGGCACCGCTGCATGTCTGCAGCGTGATGTCGATCTAACCGCGGGTTCGTTCGGCGACGATGCGCGATCGTATCGAAACCTGATGGCTCCCCTCGCTCGCGATTGGGAACAACTGGCGCCGGAATTTCTGCAACCGATCCTGCATCTGCCGCGATATCCATTCGCGCTCGGCCGCTTTGGCGTTCGCGCGATTTGTCCAGCGACATGGCTGATGAAAGCGTTGTTCAAGAACGAATCGACGCGCGCCTTGTTCGCCGGAATCGCGGCACATTCATTCCTTCCGTTGGAATCGCCGGTTTCTTCCGCGTTCGCGCTCGTGCTCGGCGCTGCGGGGCACGCAGTCGGGTGGCCAATTCCTCGCGGCGGATCGCAATCGATCTCCAACGCGCTCGTTAAATATTTTCGCGAGCTCGGCGGCGAGATCGAGATCGACCGCCGGATCAAAAATCTGGAGCAGCTGCCGAAATCGCGTGTCACCCTTTTTGATACAACTGTCTGGCAGTTCGCGCGGATCACCGGCGAAAGGTTGCCCGCGCGTTATCGCCAACGACTGGAAAATTTCAGGCACGCGCCTGGAATTTTCAAAATCGATTACGCGTTGTCGTCGCCGATTCCGTGGAAGGCGGATGTCTGTCGCCGCGCCGGAACAATTCATCTTGGCGGAACGATTGATGAAATTGCGAGTGCAGAGCGCGAAATCGCGCGCGGCAAAATCCCGGAGCGCCCGTTTGCGCTGGTGGCGCAACAAAGTCTGTTTGATGAATCGCGCGCGCCGCGCGGACAACACACCCTCTGGGCCTATTGCCACGTTCCGTTCGATTGCTCACCACGGCGAGTCCGTCCGGCGGCGGACAAGATCGACATGTCGGAGCGAATCGAATCGCAAATCGAACGGTTCGCCCCCGGCTTCCGCGATTGCATTCTCGCGCGCCACAAAGCGAGCGGTGTCGATCTTGAAAAATCGAATCCGAACCTCGCGGGCGGCGATATTAGTGGCGGCGCCGTTAACGTGGCGCAGCTGATTGCGCGACCGGTTCTCAGTCCGACTCCATATCGAACACCGTTGCGCGGCGTTTACTTGTGTTCGTCGTCGACTCCACCGGCCGGCGGCGTTCACGGAATGTGCGGCTACCATGGCGCGCGGGCAGCTTTGCGCGATATCTTCGGCAAACGATTAGGGGCGGATCCTCAGCGTCATCTTTCGCGCGATTGAAAATCTTTCGAGCGCCCCTATCGTTGGGCGCGACATGAAGTTTTTCGGCGCGGGAATTTTGGGCACGGCGCTTTTAATCGAATCGCTCTTTGCCGGCGACACCGTCTCACGCGTACCGTACGGCGAACCGCTTAATCCACCGCGATTCGAGGTCGCAGTTCAATCAGGCTACTTGCTCGGCGTTTTCGGCAATCCCGACAGTTACGAGATCGGTCCGGAATTTATTACCGGGCGGGTTCGCTGGGGCGTGAACGATAGCGACAACTGGACGCGCGGTTATAATCAATTTTGTCTCACGCTCATGGCCGAACCGATCTTTCGTGGCGTGGAAAATCATTACTTCGGCGTCAATTTTGGCGGCCGCTACAATTTCGTGCGCCCCTACTGGCGACTTGTCCCCTACATTTCAGGCGGGCTCGGTCTTGGTTGGATCGATAGTCATCCGGACATGCGCGGATCGCAGGGACAGGATTTTACTTTCAACATTTTGACCGGCATCGGCGTGTCCTACGAAATCGACCAACGTTGGAAGTTGGACGTCGGCGCGCTTTATGAACACCTGTCCAATGGCGGACAAACCGACCCGAATCCGAGCCTAAATCTGATCGGGCCGCAAATTGGAATCAGTTATTCCTTTTGATGAATGTTCCCGACGAAAATATTCTAGTCATAAAACGCCACTTGTTCGATGAGCTCGGCGCTTTTCAGGGACTAAACTTTGAACCGTGCAAATACCTGGACTCAATTTTATCGCGCGGGAACAATTTCTTTTTGCCGCGCGCCCAGGCCGAAAAAGATCCGAACCACAAGCAAATCATTCCATACGCGCTGCTCACGCATGGCGACAAAGTGCTTCACTACGTTCGCGGGAAAAGAGCCGGCGAACAGCGCCTCGTGGCTAAAGGTTCCATTGGGATCGGCGGTCACATGAACGAAAGCGACGAATCGCTTTTCGCTTTGGACGAAGCGGCCTACCGCGCCGGTGTCGAGCGCGAAGTCGCGGAGGAAATCGCGATTAAGACAAAGTTCGAAGACCGAATCGTCGCGCTCTTAAATGACGACAGCACCGAGGTCGGTCAGGTCCATCTGGGCGTCGTTCACGTTTTCAAATTGCCCGAGCCAAATGTGGAGAAGCGCGAAGCGATGATCACGAGTCTGGCGTTTCTCGACAAAAATGAATTGCTGGCGCGGCGCGATTCACTCGAAACGTGGTCGCAGATTTGTCTCGATTCGTTGGAACGGTTGATGGCGGTGTAGCTGCCGCCGTCTCTGGCGGCAGTCTGCCGATGAGGACATCGGCAGCTACAATCCCCTGACTCAGCGCGGCGGTTGAGTGGTGAATGTGACGTTGTCGATCTGCCACCGGCTCACCGGATGGGAAGTGGCGAGCTGCAGAATCGCTCCCTGTGCTGGATAATTGAGATGCGCCGTGAAAATACCGCGGGGTTCAAAAAAGTAAGATTCGAAGGTCACGTTCTCGTCGATCTGAATCGGCTGGGACGGAACTCCAAACTGAGCAAAGCGCTGAATCATGTAATCGCGCTGCGACGGCGGTAAATCGAGCTTTGCTTGTGGGCCGAGACGAGCCTCGAGATATTGACGATCGTGATCGACCATGAGTCGCTTCACGGTTTCACGCGCAAAGTCGCGGGCCTCGCGATCCGTCGCTGCTTTGGTTGAATAGAGGTACCACAAGCCGCCGCCAATCAACGCCAGGAGGATGATGACCACGACCAAGCCCTCGCCGGATAATTTCCAGTTCGTATTTGTTTTCATCAGTAACCTAATCCTAAACCTTTAATCACTTCGCCATTTTTAATCAGCGCGCCGTGCTGTTGCATTCCGGTGTAGGCGCCAAATCGATTACGCGCGTTCACTTTAAATTGCACGAGATAACCATAAAGATGCTGGCCGTTCTTGCCGAGATCGACCG
>CATPAT010000297.1 GCA_955652155.1 uncultured Chthoniobacterales bacterium
ATCATTTTAGCTTTACGCGGAACGGGCCCGGCGAAAATCCCTCGAGTTTCGCGGAGGCTTTCTTCTGCGTGCGCGAAGATTTCTTTCGCCCGGGTGAGGAGCAATTTGACTTTAATGGGGAGCCGCCAAGCGGCTGGGCGGCGGCCGATCGGTGGCACGCTGTCTTCTCCGGCCTGCGCAATCCCGGCCAGCAAATGCTCGAGCTGGTCTTCGTCTCATCCCAGGCGCTCGATCCAGCGAGTGTCGAGGAGCGCTTGGCAAAGGATATCCAGCATATTATCGTGGTAAGTCCCGCCACGGAAGCCGGGGCACGGGTTATTCCAAAGTCGTAAGACGGCATCTGCCGCCGTCACGATTAATCTGACGCAGACGGCGCGTCCCTACCCGCCCGGGCCCTCCTGAAAACCAGGAGCGCCTCCAGACTCAAATCAGGGCCTGATTCCGCCTGGAAAAAAATCTAAAAACAAATTAAAAAAAAGACTGGACATAATCTGCCGCCCTGCTAAAAAAAAAGCGGTAATTTAGCTAAATTAACACGCTATGGATACGAACAACGCCGTCTCGCAGCCCCAGATTAAAGGGAGGTCCCGTCCATTTCGTTCGCTCTTATTTGCAGTGGCAGGCGCGTTGATACTCACGGGTTTTATCGTCCCGAGGGCGAATGCGGTGTTAGTGACTTATTTTAACTTTGAAGATTCGACCTTAGGCGCCGCCTTTGATCCTAATTCCGATCAGCCACCAGGAGCACAGAGTTCGACGCTCACGGTCGCTTTCGCGGGAGCCGCACCTATAAGCGTTGGCGGGATCGCTCTAAATGTTGCGCCCGGTGACCTGGACCCCAACCTTCTAGGGATGGGTTTCCATGACACTAAGGCCGGCACTGCAGATATTACGTTTAGTGTCAGCACGCTTAGTCTTACGAATTTTGCCTTGAGTTTCGCGGTTCGGGACGTGGGCAACGGCTTCACCCTTGCAACGGGCTCATACAGCCTTGATGGAGTAACTTTCACCACTACGGGGGTGTCCGGCCCGGTCGCAATTGCCTCCACGAGTTCAGCTGTAGTCACTTTCACCTTCCCTACCGCGGTTGATAACCAGGCGTCACCGGTCTTCTTCCGTTTCTCCCTCTCGGGGGGAAAGTCAAATGGTGTCGATCTCCAGTCCGTTGTGGACAACATCCAGCTCAACGCAGCTCCTGAGCCTGCGACCGTCGCCGGTGGGCTACTCGGGGCCTGCGGACTATGCTGGCATCAGCGCCGGCGGCTGATTCGCTTCCTCCGTTTGCGCCCCGCTTAGAAGGGGCGTGAAAGGGGTTCCGTTGCCGCGAGTGATCCCGGCGTCAAGGCACATCGTCTCTCGTGGCTAGCCGGCCGTCACATCCTCTCCCGACCGAGGACGATTTTGATCTGACCCCGCCTGAGGAGCGACGCGCACGGCAACGCAGGCGCCGGCTGCTTTGGATTCTGCCGCTGGCAGCGACGCTTTTGGTCGCTGGGGGATTCGCAGCTCCTCCGCTCCGCGATTATATTCGAGGCTGGCAGTCCCGCCGAGCGGCGCGCGCGTCGTTTGCGCTCATTGACCGCCAGCAATGGGAAGAGGCCTCCGCCAGGGCGCGCGATGCACTTCAGCTCCAATTTACTGAGCCCCAGGCCTGGCGTGCGATCGCACGAATCCTCTCGCGCACTCGCCAGGATGCGCCCGCGCTGGATTGGTGGAAAAAAATAGAAAAAGCCGGCCTGCTCACCTTTGAGGACCGTCGCGAGTATGCTGCGTCCGCTCTTGCGGCCGGCGAATTAGCGACGGCCGCGACGCAGATTGACCCGCTCCTCGCACAACGGGAAGGCCCGGCACCAGTCGATACCCTGCTCGCCGGCCAGCTCGCCGTTCGTCGGGGCGATGGAGTTCTCGCGGTGGATTACGCCGGGCGCGCGTTGGCCGACAAGCACGCAAAACCTAACGAGATTCTCTCCGGTGCAATCCTTGTCCTCTCGGTCACAAAGCCTGAGTCGCCGCCTTATATCAGTGCGTGGAAACGCATCGAGGATTTGGCGCGCGATCCGGGTAATGTTGCGTCGCTTGCTGCGCTGGTGTTCCTTGCTCAACAACCCAAACCCACACCGGCAGCGACATCGGCGGGCGCCGCGTGGATGTCCGCCCTCGAAGTAGCTAGTCGATTAGAAAATCATCCGAAGGCTGGCCCTTTTCACCACCTTCTCGCGCTAAACCTCCGCGCTCGCGAAGACCCAACGCGCGCGGATGAATTTTTGAATCAAGCGATCGAGCGCTTCCGCGGAGGGGACGATGAGATCCTGTTGGCACTGAACACCTCGCTTTACACGCAGGGACGTTATCAAACCATGCTTGACGTGCTGCCTCTGGAGCGTGCGCTGCAGCGGCGGGAACTTTTCCTGCAATATCTCGACGCGCTCTCCGCACTCGGACGCTTTAAAGAGGTTCGGGATTTGCTCACAAGCGAGCGGTTCCCCTTGAAACCAGTTCTCCAGCATATGTATCTCGCAACTGCCAAAGAACGGCTCGGAGAAACAACCGGGGTGGCCAACGAATGGCAACGCGCACTCGAAGCCGCCGATAACGAGGCGAAGTGCCTCGCACTGGGAACCTATGCCGAGAAGGCTGGCGCGGCTGAGATCGCTGATTCAGCCTACGCCCAGGCGATTTCCTTCGCACCGAATACGCGTGCCGCCTACGCCGGTCGCCTGCGCGTGGCTGAAGCGCATGG
Organism: uncultured Chthoniobacterales bacterium; assembly: GCA_955652155.1. Lineage (GTDB taxonomy): Bacteria > Verrucomicrobiota > Verrucomicrobiia > Chthoniobacterales > UBA10450 > AV40. The sequence continues at coordinate 2,741 of CATPAT010000297.1, forward strand.
ACAAACCGCCAAGGCCCAGGAGATTCTGGCCGAAATTGTGCGGTTGTGGCCGGACGACGATCATGAGCGCAACCACGAAACGTACTTGCGTCTGCTGCTGGGCGCCTCCGGGGCCGATGCTGAGAAGGCTGTGCAAGAAGGCGAAGTTTTAGTGGCACGGGAACCATACAATTGGCAGGCGCGCGCGACGGTCGCGCTCGCGCAATTGCGGTTGGGTCATCCCGCCGCGGCCTTGCAGGCATTCTCCGGAATGAAAGCAACGGACGAATCACCGGTCGGTCCACTGGCGGTCCGTGCCGTTGTGCTCGACGCAAACGGTTGGAAAGAAGGAGCGAAAGGAGACGCGCGCACTTTGGCAGCAGCACCGCTCTTACCAGAAGAACGGGCGCTGATCGCGCCGCTTCTCAGCGATCGAAGTCAGTAACGCTCTTCGTGCCCGTGCCACGCGTGCCACGTCGATTCGCCCGGCTACTGACCGTAACGTTTCCTATTCGACTGCATTGACGATCCGTGCCAAATTTTAATCAATGAAACGAGCGAAGGGAAAGCAGCGAAGCGAAAGTCGGCAAAATACTACGTTCGCTTTCGGGAATTTCGAAACTCAGGCTGACATGGCTTTGCCCGGCGAGATGATACACCTCCGTTGGGCAAACATCGCCGAAAATTCGTCGCAAGGTTGTGCTGTCGGAGAGATCGCCATAGTGGAGAAATAACCGTCGTCCGTAAAGTTTTTTATCGCGCCGCAGATGCTCGATGCGCGATCGCAGCAAATTGCTCGTGCGCCGCACGATTCCGTGCACGGTGTAACCTTTCTCCAGGAGCAGCTCGGCCAAATAGGAACCGTCCTGGCCAGTGATTCCGGTAATCAGAGCAACTTTCTCGGAATCTTTCATCTAAGGTCGTCCAATACCAGCATTGAATGCTTTTTGTCGTGCAGCCGAAGCGTGTCACAACCTATATATCGATTATGCAGGAACAGGAGAATTACTTTCAGCAGCAATGCAATTTCTTCAAGCTCCTGATCTCGGCGACAAAGTGACGTTACATGGGGGCACAGTCTAGTGAAGTTGCGCAACATTTGATGCAGAGGCGATATTTCTGCAACATTTGAAGAGTGATCCCGACAGGGAGATAAAGGAGCCTTACTCGTGGCTATTTTGGAGGCGATGACTCAAAGCCTTCCACTTATTTCAACTCGCCACAGGGAGATTCCTGAAGCCATGTTGGATGGTTCCACGGGTTGCTTGATGGATGAAGGAGCCAGCATGGCGATGGCAGAATGGCTAGTTGCAGTTGCGCGAAATCATGATCTGGACGGGCAAAATGGGTATCGCAGATTGGCAACGTGCCAGAGAACATTTTAGCCGGGAAAGGGAATGGACTGCCGCCTCAGAGTCATGGGATTGGACCTTGAAACGGAGGCGATTTCAAATCATCGCTTTGCGTTTCAAAAAACGACCATTTTACGAGAGTAAAACGACCTTTTAGCGCAAAATCCCTACAATCGCCATTGCCGCGCAGAATGCCGCTCGTTCTAGCACAAATTCTAGCACACAGACGTGCCAGACCTTTGACCAACCGAGTCCGACCCGCACTGCGACTGGTCTTGCTTTCGTTGCGGCCCAAGGGGGCAAACAATGCACTCGCTCAAGGCAATCCTATCCGAGCGGCCCGCCTGCCTGCGTTTAGAAAATGGAACGCACGATGCCGCCCTCGACGCGTAGCGCAGCGCCGTTTGTTGCCGACGAGAGAGGACTGGCAACGAAGGTCACGAGCGCGGCAACTTCATCTGTCGTGGCAAAGCGTTGCAAAAGGGAGCCGGGCCGCGCTGTGTGAAAGAATTCCTTCTCTATCTCACCGGGCGCGACATTTTTCGTTCTTGCCATGTCTATGAGAAATTTCTCGACGCCTTCCGAGCGGGTTGGACCAGCAAGCACCGAATTCACCGTGACGGCTGTACCCACCGTCGTCTCGGCCAATCCTCGCGCGAGCGCCACCTGCATCGTCTTTGTGACTCCGCAGTGGATCATCTCCACTGGAATGTTCATGGCGGACTCGCTGGAAATGAAAATGATGCGCCCCCAATTTGCCGCTTTCATCCGCGACAGATAATGTCGCGACAGGCGCACCCCGCTCATAAAGTTTGTCTCGATAATCGCGTGCCAGTCGTCATCGCTGATTTGTTCGAATGGCTTCGGCTCGTAAACGCCGAGGTTGTTAACTAAAATATCCACCGATGGAAACCGTCGAGCGATCTCGATCGCCGCTTCGGCGTTTGCGAGATTCGCCACGAACGGTTCGAGCCTGGCGTTCGGATGCGACCTGCGAATGGACGAGATGCTTTCCGACACGCGCGCTTCGGTGCGACCGTTAACGATAACACGGGTGCCTTCGGCAGCCAGCGACCTAGCAATGGCGAAACCAATCCCGGCCGTAGACCCAGTGACCAGAGCGGTTTTATTTTCGAGTTTCAGGTTCATGCCGGTGGTGCGGCCGCCTTTGAATCGCGCACGGGCAACACGGAGTGTCGCGGCGCACTCGCGGGAAGAGGATAGCCACTATCCGTTACGAATTCATAGACGGACGAAAAATCTTCGGTGTCGTGTCCATCGCGCATTGCCAGTCGGTAAATTTCTTTGG
>CATPAT010000298.1 GCA_955652155.1 uncultured Chthoniobacterales bacterium
ATATTCGCCTTCCGGCGTCGGCGGATTGTGCAAGCGGTCGCTCATTTCTTGGGCGCCTCCGGTTTGGCTGGCGATTTGTTTTCAGCCGGTTTGGCTTCCGCGGGTTTCGCCTCTGGCGGTTTGTTCTCGGCCGGTTTTTCCAGATCAGCCCGATGTTCTGGCGGGACATCGGCAATCGCCGCGCTTTGGCTTCGTTGCAGTGCACGGAGATAGGCGATGATCGCCCAACGATCGGTAACCATGATATTCGGCCCGTAGGCCATCATCGTGTTCTTGCCGTTTGTGATCGTGTTGAAAATTTCGCCGTCGGCCATTTTGCGGATTCGATCGTCTTGCAAGGTGACGACCGTGGCCAATCCGTGCTGTTTGGCGATGCCGTTGCCGGCAGCGGTCGCGCCGTGACACATCGCGCAGGTAATGTTGAAACGCTCGCGCCCCCGCTCAAGCAATTCCGCCGTCACCGGAACCGGAATTCCGGTTCCCCAATTATTGCCCATTTTACCGGTGTCGATGTAATCGGGGCCGACACTGAAACCAGCGACGGAGTGAGACTCCGGCGCGCCAGCCGTTTGAGGTTTCGGCATTTCATAACCGATCGGCACCGTTCCATTGACCGGCATCCGCGATCCCCGGCCGTCCGCAAAAAAATTCAGCGGCGCTTGTGCGCGCACTTTCATTTGTCGCACCATGTCGGGAAAAATTTCCCATGGCTCATTCGTGCCTTTTTCTCCGCGGAACCCGAGCAGGGCCACGGCCGCGATCGTCAGCAAAAGAGAAATAAGAAGGAAGCCGCGCAACATAATTAGTCCTCGTGCACGACGGTGATGTATTGGCCGCCACTGCGCTCCAGTAACTCGCGCGCTTCCAGTTCGGTAAACCGCGGATCGCGCGCCTCGATCACCAGGAAAAATCCGTCGTTGGTCACGCGGCTGAAGCGGTCCCAGTTGAAAATCGGGTGATGCGGCCGCGGCAGTCCATTCATGATCAAGACCGCAAAAAATGCGGCGAACGCTGAGAAGAGCACGGTCATCTCGAACATGATCGGGAAAAATGCCGGCACCGTTCTCCAATCGTACGGTTTTCCATGAACAATGAGCGGGTAAAGACCCCAAGACGGGCCAAATTCCACGAGAACCGCGGTGAGCAACCCGGAAATGCCACCGGCAAGGACGACCGCGCTCAACCATGATTTCCCGAGCCCCATCGCCTCGTCCATCCCGTGGATTGGAAAGGGCGAAAACACATCCCAGCGTTTGAAGCCGGCATCGCGCACCATTTTGGCGGCTTCGTAAAGTGCGGCTGGGCTCGGATATTCCGCGCCCATTGCATAAACTTCGTGACCGGACGGCGTTCTCATGTCCGCTCCATTCCACCCGCTGCGACGGGATGATGTCCGTTAGGCGAATGCGCGTGCGCGTCCGCTTCCGGCAAAACGATTTTCACTTCCGACATCGCGATCATCGGCAGGAACCGGACGAACAACAGGAAGAGAGACGTGAAAATCCCGAGCGTGCCGACGAACGTCCAGATATCGACCCAGGTTGGAACAAAAATTCCCCACGAGGACGGAATGAAATCGCGATGGAGTCCACCGACGATGATGATGAAACGCTCGAACCACATGCCGGCGTTGACGCACATGCAAACAAAGTAGACGACGAGAATGTTTCGCCGGCACCAGCGGAACCAGAAAAGCTGCGGCGAAAGAATATTACAAAACAACATGCCGGTCCACCAATACCACCAGTAGGGACCGAGGACGCGGTTCCAAAACGCGAACCGCTCGTAAGCGTTGCCGCTATACCAGGCTACGAAAAATTCCATCACGTAGGCGTAACTGACGAACGAGCCGGTCAGCAAAATGATCTTCGCCATCTTGTCGATGTGCTGCGGCGTGATGATGTCGTGGAGTTTGAAAATCGCGCGCGCGGGAATCAGCAGCGTCAGCACCATGGCGAAACCGCCGAAAATCGCGCCCGCGACAAAGTAGGGCGGGAAAATTGTCGTGTGCCATGTCGGCAAGATTGACGCCGCGAAGTCGAACGACACCACGCTGTGGACTGAGAGCACCAGCGGGGTGGAAAGGCCGGCCAGGAGGAGATACGCCATTTCATAATGACGCCAGTTACGGTTTGAGCCGCGCCAACCGCATGCGAAGACGCCAAAGAGAAACTTTCTAATCTTCGTGGTCGCGCGATCGCGCAACGTCGCCAGGTCAGGAATCAGTCCAGTGTACCAAAACAAAACCGAGACCGTGAAATAGGTCGAGACCGCGAACACGTCCCACATCAACGGGCTGCGGAAATTTGGCCAAATGCCGTAATTGTTTGGGACCGGAGCGAGATACCACGCCATCCAAACGCGGCCGACGTGGACACCGGGAAAGATTGCGGCGCACATCACTGCGAAGAGCGTCATCGCTTCGGCCGAACGATTGATCGACGTCCGCCATTTCTGTCGGAGCAAAAATAAAATGGCGGAAATGAGCGTACCAGCGTGTCCGATACCGATCCAAAAAACGAAATTCGTGATGTCCCATGCCCACCCAACCGGAATATTATTTCCCCAAGTTCCGACCCCGGTAGAAATTTGGTAGCCGAGACAGAACAAACCGAACATCGCTATCGTACCCGTGATCGTAAAACAAACCCACCACCAGCGCGGTGCGCGGTCCTCGACCACACCCGAGATGCGCTCCGTGATCCAACTGAAATTGCGCCGATTCAACACCAGCGGCGGGCGCGCCAGCGGCCGATCCGCGGTGGTCGCAGCTTCTTCCTGCACTGTGGGCCAGTCGTTCATCCCTAAGTTGCTGATTGCTGATTGCTGAGTTGCGATTGCCAAAGATCGACATTCGCCAACGTCTGCAATCCGAAATTGAAAATCGAAAATCGAAAATCCATCACGCCTTCTCTCCCGGACACGCCACGCCAATGTTGTCGGCGTCCGGCATCTTCGGATTTGGATTCCGGATCCGCCCCAGATAACTGGTCCGGGTGTTGACGTTCAAATATTCGAGCAACCGGTAGTTGCGATCCTGCTGTTTCATTTTCGAAACTTTGCTCTCCGGATCTTTGATATCGCCAAAAGTGATCGCTTCATGCGGACACGCCTGCGCGCAGGCGCTGGTGAACGAGTCCCGCGGAATGCGAAGATTGTTGCTGGACGCCCCGGCGCGCACATGGGCCGCGATTTTGGCTTCCTCGATCCGTTGCACGCAGAACGTGCATTTCTCCATCACCCCGCGCATCCGAACCGTGACGTTCGGATTTTTCTGCATCTTGGTGATGTCAGGCGCGCCTTTTTCGGTGAACGGCGCAACGTATTCCCGGTAAATCCCGAATTCTCCGGCAATTTTCTTTTTGCCGATCGGCCGCTGGTTGTAATCGAAAAAATTGAACCGACGAACCTTGAACGGGCAATTGTTTGCGCAATAACGCGTGCCGACGCAACGGTTGTAAGCCATGACGTTGAGGCCGTCCTCGCTGTGAACGGTCGCGTTGACCGGGCAAACTGTTTCGCACGGCGCGTTCTCGCAGTGCTGGCACATCATTGGTTGATGGACCATTTCAGGATTTTCTGGAAACTCGCCATTGTCTTCATCGAACGGTTTCGCGCTCGCGTAATAGCGATCGATCCGGAGCCAGTGCATCCACCGGCCATGCGCGACTTGTAGTTTGCCGACGATTGGCACGTTGTTCTCAGCCTGGCAGGCGATGACACACGCGCTGCAACCGGTGCAAACATTGAGATCGACCGTCATCCCCCATTGCTGGGGCGCGTCCAGCGGCGGATGGCTGTAGAGCGATGGCATCACGGATTGCGGCTCATCCATCCCGCCGCATTTCTTCACGAACTCGTTGTCTTCGCGGTAACCGTCCAGGGTCGCTTCACGCACCACGCCGCGGCCTTCGATGCTCCAATGTTCCTGTGTGCACGAGAGCGGATATTTCTTTCCGACCTTTGTCACGCGCACACTTTCGATGTTCTTGCCGTCGGAGACTGCGAAATGCGGATTGCTCGCGGTCCGCAGCAGATAGGCATTAAATCCCGATTCATCGGCGATCGGGCCGGTTTTCTTCCGACCGTAGCCAATCGGAATCGTGACTGAATTCTCGGCGTGACCGGGCGAAACGTATGCCGCAATTACGAGCTCGCGCCGAATCGGTTGATCGTTCGTGTCTTTCGCAGTGTCGTTAATGGAAATTTGAATCAGATCGCCGGTCTCGACATTCAGCGATTTGGCGAAGTTCGGGCTCATCATGGCCGCGTTATCCCAAGTCAGTTTCGTGATCGGGTCGGGCAATTCCTGGAGCCAGCCGTTGTTGGCGTAACGGCCATCGTCCATCGCGTAACTGCGAACAAAAACGATTTCAGGAGAGTCCGAGGTCGGTGCCGGCGTTGTTGCCCAAAGCTGGTGGGCCAGCGAAGCCGCGGCGCCACCGTTAAATGACACCGGTCGATCTCGCAACGGAACGTGCGCCGCGAATCCATCCCGTAAGAATTTCGACCACGCGCTCGGAAGATCGCCAGGCGGTTTCGTGGTACGGAAGGTTTCCTGAACAAGCTCAGGCCCTTCGACTTTCGGGCGGCCGAGCAGCGCGTTCATCATTTCGATTTCGCTGAGACCGCCGAAGAGCGGCAGAATCATCGGTTGGATCGACAAATACGCGCCGTCCGATGTTAATGCGTCGCCCCACGATTCCAAATAATGCGCCAGCGGGACGTGCCATTGGCTGATTGTCGATGTTGCGTCTTCGTGATAGCCAAGCCGCACCACTTCCGGCACTTTTTTTTGCAGATCGGCCCAATCGAGCGGCGTTTTTTTGTCGGGATCCTGCGCGAGCACGCGCGGCGCGTTGTAAACCGGGTCGCCATCGAAGATGAAAAGCGTTTTTATCTCTCCGCGATTCATCCGGTCGGCCAGCTGGAGAATGCTTTTCGTGTTCCGATTGCGCGGAAACTCCCGGACGACAACAGTGCGCCCGATATTTTTGAGCGCGGAATTCATCGCGTAAGCGAGCAATTGCACAGCGACCGGTTGATGCGCACCCGCGAGCACGATGGTGACGCCCGATTTCGAAACCAGATCGTTGGCCGCTTCAATCAGCCACTTTTCGTCGAACTCAGCCGTATCGGCGGGCGCGGACAGTGTGGAGAGAAGCGAAAATAGCGCGCCGTCTTTGGTTGCAGCGGCGATTTTGCCGGCGAGCAGATAGGTGAAGGCTGGAATCTGGCTGGCAGGACAGCGCAGGCGATGATCGGCCATTGCGCCGGTAATGGTGAACCGGTTCTCAACAACGTAGAGTCGGTTCATCGTGTCCTCGGCCGATTTTACGCGGCGCCGCTGGGTGAACGCGCGCGCGCCCGCGAGGTCACCTTCGCCGCAATCGAGAAAATCGCTGTCGAGCGCGAGCACGACGTCAGCGCGGTCGAATCGCGGAATCAATCGCACATTTTCACCGAAGCTTGTCCCGGTCGCGTAATTTTGCGCCTCGCTTAGGCCTGCGTCATAGACACACCACATCATTTTCGGAAACGTTTTCTCCAACTCGGCTCGCAATCTTTCTCGGGTCGGCGAATGCACTTCTTCAACCAGGAAAGCCAGACCATCTCCGCCTTTCGATCCAACCTGACCCCGCAACTTGTCGATGTAGGCGTCAAACTCACCGCGATTGGAATCTTTGCCGCGATTCACGAAGCGCCGCGACCGCGCCGGATCGTAAAGATCGAGAACGGAGGCTTGCGCGAATGTGTCGGTGGCTCCGGCGCTGGCGGGATGAAGCGGATTGCCCTCCACCTTGATCGGCCGGCCGTCAACGGTGGTTGCGATCAGCGGAATTGCGCCGGTGCGGCGCGGCATCGCTGTGGCGTAGTAAAGAAATTTTCCGGGAATCGTCCACTCGGCGCTCTTCGTGAACGGAACGAGGTGCATTTCCGGACGGCGGCAACTCGTTAGACCGAGACCGGCCAACGCCATCGACGCGCCCATCAATTTCATGAAATCGCGACGCGACCATTCGTCTTCGCTAATTTCGGAAGCGCCGGCCGGAAATTCGCGCTCCAGCCACTCCCGAAACTCCGGGCTATTGCTGTATTCGCCGAGACTCCGCCAGTATTTCTTTCCGGTCAGCGGCTCAGGCGGATGTTGAAAGACGCGTTTCATCGGTGGCAGGTTTGGCAATTTGTGCTCGGAGCGATGTTCCAGCGTTCCTTCAGTGTCTGACCGATCTCCTGCTGCGTCAGATGCTTCTTCTTCGTCCAATCCTCAGTCACGCTTTTTGGCTGTCCGTACTTCGCTACGAACTCCGCCGGCTTCACATCGACTGGTTTCCAATCGAGATTAAAGATCTGATCGTCGGGCCGGAGAAAATTCTCGGGGTGTCGATGGCACTGGAGACACCACGCCATGCTATGCGGTTCGGCTATGGACACCGTCGCCATGTGATTGATCGGGCCATGACAACTGAAACAACTGATGCCGCGATTCACGTGGGCCGCGTGGTTATAAAAGACGTAATCGACGGTGCGATGGAGCCACACCCATTCAATCGGTTTGCCGGTCTTCCAACTTTGCCGGACCGGCTCGAGCTTCGGATTGTCCTTTTGCACCTGCGAGTGGCAGTTCATGCAGGTCTGCGTGTTCGGCACATTAGACTGCGCTGCAACTTCGACAAAGCTGTGGCAATAACGGCAATCCATTCCGAGTTGGGTCACATGAATATCGTGCGGGAACGGCACCGGCTGGATCGGTTGATAGCCTACCTTGGTATATTTTGGCGTGACGTAATACCACGTGGCCGCGGTCAATCCGCACGCAATCAAAATACCGGCGATCGCCATTTGCAGCGGCAGCCAGTTCGTCCAGCGTGGAAAGAAATTCGCCATAAAATCAGCGGAGGCCCTTTCCGGGCCAACACGGCCGCCAACTTAGAAACGAATTCAAATCACTCTCAGGATGTGCGCGCATCGAAACCATCACTCTATAAATCGAAATTCGCTCGGCAAAAGAAAACTCGTAGGTTGCATGGCGATCTAAATTCCCGGTAACTCTTCCGATACGGAAAAGTCGTCGTTTCGCAGAATGATCACGTCAAAACTTCGGGGAAGCGTCAAGTGAAAGCGCGCATTTCTTTTGTCTCCCTCTTGGCATTGTTAAGCGGACCGATTTTGCAATTGCGCGCAGCCGAGGATCTCGACCTGCTTCTTTTCAACGGAAATGTTTACACGGTTAACGAAAAAACGCCGCGGGCCGAAGCGATCGCGGTCAGAAAGGATCGCATCGTATTCGTGGGCTCGAACGAGGACGCCAGGAGATTTCACGCCGCGCGAACGGTCGATCTGCATGGTCACACCGTCGTTCCCGGCTTGACCGATTCCCATTGCCACATCTTCGGGATCGGTGAGCGCGAGCTGCGTTTGAATCTCGAAGGCGCCAGCACGCTCGAAGATTTTTTGGCCAAAGTGAAAGCGCGCGTCACCAAAACCAAGCGCGGCCAATGGGTCACCGGCCGCGGCTGGATCGAGACCTTCTGGAAACCGCCGCAGTTTCCCACCCGGCAGGACCTCGACAAAATTGCGCCGCGCAATCCCGTTTTTCTGACCCGCGCAGACGGCCACGGCGCAATTGCGAACTCGGCCGCGCTCAAGATCGCCAAGATCGACAAGACGACGGCGAATCCGTTCGGCGGTGAAATTCTAAAAGACAAAGCGAGCGGTGAGCCAACCGGGATGTTGCTCGATAACGCGATGGATCTGGTCGAGAAAAGTATTCCGAAGCCATCCGCGGCCGAGCGCCAGCAGGCGCTGCTCACCGGAATCAATCGCGAGATACGGCTCGGCTGGTGCGAAATTCAAAACGCCGGCAGCCACAAGGAAGATGTCGATCTTATTAAGAAGGCGTTTGAGTCCGGCAAAATTAAAATCCGGTTCATCAACGCGATTTACGGACCCGGAGAAGATGCGCAGCATTTTCTAAAAGAAGGAGTCACGCTCGACGCGTTTAATCACCATTTCACCCAGCGCACCATCAAAGTGATTTTCGACGGCGCGCTCGGTTCGCGCGGCGCGGCGCTGCTCCAGCCATACAGCGATACGCCCGAGACTTCCGGTTACCTCACCGAAAAACCGGAAGAGCTGAAACCGATGTTTGAGGAAGCATTGCGTCGAGGCATTCAGGTCGAGACCCACGCAATTGGCGATGGCGCCAATCGGATGATTCTCGATCTTTACGAAGGCGCGTTCAGAGCGGTGCCGCCGAACCAACGGCAAATTCAAGAACCGCGGTGGCGAGTTGAACACGCGCAGATTGTCGATCCGGTAGACATTCCGCGCTTCGCCAAGCTCGGCGTGATTCCGTCGATGCAACCGTCGCACGCGATCAGCGATTTGTTTTTTGCCCAGGCGCGGCTTGGGATGGATCGACTCGCGGGCGCCTACGCCTGGCAAAGTTTTCTGAAATCGGGTTCGATCATTTGCGGTGGATCCGATGCCCCGGTCGAGCGCGGCGAGCCGATGATTGAATTTTACGCGGCAGCCGCGCGCAAAAGTATCAAAGGTGAATCCGGAGAAGGCTGGCATCCCGAGCAGGCGGTTTCGCGCGAGCAGGCGCTGAAGATGTTTACTATCTGGCCCGCTTACGCCGCGTTTGAAGAAAAAGACAAAGGCTCAATCGAAGTTGACAAGCTCGCCGACTTCACGGTGCTATCGCAAGACATCATGAAAATTCCGGAGCCGGAGATTCTGAAAACGCGCGCCGAAATGACAATCATGGGCGGCGAAATCGTTTTTCAACGCGCGGACTAAAATGTCATGTCGAGCGAAGTCGAGACATCTCTAAATATTTCCGAGTAACTGCGGGCTGCAAAACTGAAATAGTAAGAGATTCCTCCACTGCGGTCGGAATGACAAAAAAGTAACCCGCAATTCCAATTACCCGCCGAGCAGGTAAACCCCGGCCAGTGTTAGCAAAAAATAGGGAACGAGAACCGCCGCGCCGGCGTACTCCTTTGCCATCCGTTGACCAAAAAACAGCGCGATGATCGCGATTGCGGACATCACCGCGCCATAAAACGCGATTGTCGAATCGTGCGCAAAAATCAGTGCGAGAAATCCGATTCCGCTCAGGAGACCGGCCGCGAGCTCAATTAAGGTAAGCAGCCCAAGCAACAGCGGCACCATGCCGGCCAGCGAGCTTTTGGCGAAATGCCCTTTGAGCCACCCCAGGTTGCCTTGTGGATCTACAACTTTATCGATCCCCGATTGCAGAAATAAAATCGCGAGAAATGCGGATACGAGAATTCTAAGCAACAGCAACGTCATCGCGGACATTTGCACGACCGCAGCCTAACACGACTCCCTTTCGGAGATCGACAATGGATTTGCCGTTATGTCGATCGAAGGGGAGACATCTCTAAATATTTCTGAAATGATAGGGGTATGCTGATTCGAGACATGTGGAAGCGAGTAGTGAGCTTCTTGACCATATCCATCCTAGGAACGTGCTTGCCGTTACAGGCTGCAGAACACGAACATCCCGTGCCAGAGAAACTCGGCACAGTTCAATTTCCGACGTCGTGCTCGAGCAAGGAACAGAAGAATTTCCAGCGTGCCGTAGCGCTTTTGCATTCCTTTGCATATTCAGCGGCGGAAAAAGCGTTTGGCGATGTTGCGAAAGCGGATCCGAAGTGCGCGATGGCGCATTGGGGAATCGCGATGACCTATTTTCATCCCCTTTGGCCGCCGCCACTCGCCGTGGCGGACGTGGTGCGAGGTCAGGCCGAGATCGAACGCGCGGCGCAACTCGGCGGGTCGGAGCGCGAGCGTGAATTTATTGAATCATTGAAGCTGATTTACATGAACGCGGATTCCGTGCCTTACCGCCAGCGTGCCGAGCGCTACACATTGGCGATGGGCAAACTCGTCGAACGCAATCCCGATGACGTCGAGTGCCAGGTCTTTTACGCCTTGGCGTTGATTGCCAGTGCATCGCCGACGGACAAAACTCATGCAAATGAGAAAAAAGCGGCCAACCTGCTCGAGTCTCTATTCCGAAAGTATCCACAGCATCCGGGCATTCCGCATTATCTGATTCACGCTTGCGACAATGCCGAAATGGCCAGTCGCGGCGTGGAGCCCGCGCGGATTTATTCGCAAATCGCTCCGTCCGCGCCGCATGCCTTGCACATGCCCTCGCACATTTATACCCGGCTCGGAATGTGGCAGGAGTCGATAGCCTCAAACACGGCCGCGAGAAAAGCCGCGCATGAGCAAGGCGACATTGGCGAGGAACTGCATGCCATGGATTACCTGACGTATGCGAATCTCCAGCTCGGTCGAGATCAGGACGTTGCGCGCATCCTGGATGACTTGCGCAAAATGACCAACCTGTCGCCAAAGTATTTCAAAGTGGCATATGCGGCGAGCGCGATGCCGGCGCGCTACGCAATTGAACGTCGACAATGGAATGAGGCGACGCGGCTCGCGCCGATGGCCGATGCTTTGCCGCAGGCGACTGCAATTACTGCTTGGTCGCGCGCGATTGGATTTGCGCGCAACAGGCAGGCGCCGGCTGCGCGCGATGAAGCTGCGAAACTAGCGAGCGCCTATGAGCAAATGCGGACGGCGGGCGATGAATATTGGGCGACGCAAATTCATGTGCAGCTCAATTCGGCTTTGGCCTGGATAAACTACGCGGAAGGGAAAACCGACGAAGCAGTGAAGCTCATGCGCGAGGCGGCCGACGAAGAAGACGCCGTGGAAAAACTGCCCGTTACTCCGGGCGCGATCGTGCCAGCTCGCGAACAACTTGGCGATCTGCTCCTGGAAACCGGCG
>CATPAT010000299.1 GCA_955652155.1 uncultured Chthoniobacterales bacterium
CGAACTAAAAAAGTACGTTTCGATGCCGCTCGCGCTCCGGCGAGGCGCGGCATTGAAGTGAATACAAACAAAGATCGCGTTCCGATAGGAATTGGCGATCGCAACGCGTGTCCCCAATGGCACGAAGATGTCGCTGTCTCTGGTCATCACGACTCGATACCCGTAGGCGGTGAGCACCGCTTTGAGCCGCTGGGCGACGTCCAAAGTCATGGTTTTTTCCGCGACGCGCTGACCGGGAATTCCGCCGCGATCGAATCCGCCATGGCCAGCGTCGATCACCACCACGGTGGAAGGACGGTCAGCTTCGGAGACGGCCACGGCCCTTCGTTGCGCTACGGGAGTGGGAGTTGCTCGCGGCGCGACCGCGCGGTTTTCTCGCGAGGAAAGAGAGCTCGGAGCAGGTAAACCGTAAACGGCCGTGGCGATGAACGGGGCGGCGACGAGCAAACTCCAAAAATATTTTCGCATTCGTTAATCGTCCTTCGGTGCGTTGGGCGGTCGTGCTGAAAGTTTTGGAGCGGTGTCGCGCGTTGCTTGCGTAACCGGTGTGTCCATCATGCCGCCGGAGATTTTTACCACCCCATCTTCAGAATGCACAAGCCGGGGCCTGGTCCTGGTCTCGGCGAAACTGGCGCGCGAAAGAAGCTCGCCATTCAAACCGACGCGAGCGTACGACCAATTGCGCGGAGCGGCACAATAAAGAACATGGAGTTGATTGGACCGATCGAATTCCGCCTGCGGTTGATCGAACGCGATGACTTGGCCTAACGAGTAAGTCGCGTAAACGATCCCGCTATCTTTGTCTTCAACCCGCACATAAAGCGAAGTGTGATCGGGAAAACGATTGGTCATGAGCGAATACGTCCGCACGTTTCCGGAAGCGCTCTCTCCCTCGGGCACGCCCACCGTTTTCTGCCAAATCGGTCGGGCATCGGTGACTTCGAAAACTTTGGTTTGGGAATAAAAGAATTTGTTTAGATCGCCAAAATAGATATGAGCGCGAACCCGGTATGTCCCAAAATCGTGGACGGCAAACAGCGGACTCAGATTAATTTTTCGAGTAACGCGTTTGCCGGCGGTAATGTTGAGCGGTTCGGTCCCCGCATTGGAGATCGGAGCGATGGAGCGACCTTCATTGCCGGTCACTTCAAAACCAAACCATGATTGACCATCCACATCGTGAAGATCGACATCCCGCCCGGCGAGATTCGTGATCACGACGTTGGCGACGACTGGCTCGTAGGCGATGTATTGCAGCCGCGGGAATTTCAGCTCGACCTGGATTTGGGCGAAGGCGGGGCCCGCTGCCAAGCAAAAACAAACCAGCGTCCAGCGCAACTTCATCAAAACGTAAACTACCGCAAACCCGCGCGGTTGCATAGAAAAGTGGCTAGGCAGATCGGCGGTGCGACTTGATCGTGGTTTCTTGCTGCCGGCTCGAAATCGCATCGATCAGAATCTCGTGCCAAGCCGCAGAGATTGTCTCGAGCGGCGGCCGGACACTGCATTCGTAGCCGAATTCGACAAATTCCCAGCTCACCATCTCGAGCAGTGCGTCGCGTCCGCGGGCAGCGGTGGTTTCGGCATGCACGATTTTTCCGTTACGAAGAAACGCGAGCCCGCTCCTGGTTTCTTTGACCAATTGGAGCGCGCCGCTACGCCGGCTGAGACAACACATCTGCAAAACATCCGCGACGTGAAAAAGATCGGGTGTATTCGGCCGCGCGTTCTCAGCCCGCTCGATCGCCGCCAGCAGATCGTCTCCCTCGACTGGTTCGGGGAAAACTTTGGTGTCTGCAATTTCGAGTCGCTGCTCGGCCGCGGGATAATTTGGGAAAAACAAAACCTGAAGCGCCGGAAAAATTTCGCTGAGCGATGAACCGAGCGCGAGTCCATTGATCCCCTCGGCTTCGAGCTGAGTCAGCAGAAGATTACATTGCTGATGACGCCGCGCCCAATCCAGTGCGGCGACATCGCTGCCAACGAGCTCACACTGGTGCCGCGTGTAACTCTTCACCGTTTGCACCAGCGCTTCCCCCATCTCAGAGTCGCGGTGCACGATGAGCAATTGCATTACTGCGGCGGAGCGGTGAAGGGCGCGGGGAAAAGAGTTAAGAGTTTGTTCGGTTCGGCGCGTTTGTCTTGGAGCTGGTCATTATAATAAATGCGCACGATGTAACCAAGATATTTGCGCGAGCCGGCATCGAAAGGCGGGCTCGTTTTCACCGGCTTACCTTTCTTGGCCGGATTAATTGCCGCCGCGGCCGCTGCCAGGTCGGCCTCCGCCGATTTGCCTTTTGCTTTGGGACGAATGTAAGTCACCGCCAGGGTTTCGCTGTCACTATTGGCCCAATCGTGATTTGGTGTGAGCCATTCGTAGCTGACGTCGGCGTCGGTCAGTTTGATCTCGTTGTCTCCCACGGTGTCGTAAAAGAAAACCTGGATCTTCACTTTGGTGTGGTCGATCACTGCATTCGGGCGTTTCTTGACCGCGATGCGCAACATCAGATTGGTTTCCGAATCCGGGTCGGGCGTTTCCGACGCGGTCACCTCGCTAATACCGAGCGCCGATCCTGCAGGAATTCCTTCCGCGGTGCTGCGAACACTCGAAGCATCAAGCGCGCTGGCCGGCTTTCCCGCATCAAGCGCTGAACTGGCAGCCGGACCCGGAGCTGCCGGTACGCCGGTTTTCAATTTCATGTCCGCCAATTCGTAGAGCGGTCCGGCGGAGGGACCGATTTCCTGCACTCTCCGCCAAGTGTCGGCGGATCGGTCGAAATTCTGGATCGATTCGTAAATCATCGCCATTTCCGCCAGGACCTCGGGGTTTTTCGGATCGCGTTGGGCGGCGTCGTTTAAACGAGCCAGCGCGCTCACTGTGTCACCGCTTTCCCGGGCGGCTTCAGCTTGCCTCCGCAATCGGTCCGCTACCGAGATTGTCGATGTTGCCGGCGTGAGCGCCGTGGTCGGAGACGCGACCGCCAATGTAACCGGCGGCGCGGAAGGCGCGACGGAAGGGAGCGGCGCCGGGGCCACGCGCGGAGCGGCGACGGCCGGCTGCGCCGGACGCGTGCGGCCGATGTAATGACCGCCGGCTGCAAAAAATTCGACGACCGCAAAAAGAACGACCAGGATCAGCCCGACCTGAAAGCTCTTGTCGGATCGCGACACGGAAACAAAGGAGAGAGACGGCATGACAGTTGATTCTTGTAAACGGAGTAGCCGCTCTGTCAACTCAGCCCTAGCGCGAGATGTCGGACTGGCTCAGCAACTGAAAGCCGGCTCCGGTCAAAACAGAGATCGCGCAGTCGTTATCGTCCACGTGGAGAGCGAGCGCGGCCTGTCCGCGCGGCCGCATAAGGAGAGGATAAGTGAAATGGACGTTCACTTCGGCCATGAACAAAGCGGCCAAGAGTTTGGCCAAATCGGTGGCAACCTCGCCCATTTCGACCACCAAGACCTCGCACATTCCGAAAGCGATGTTGTTTTGCCGGAACAATTTTTCCACGCCCGCTGGATCGCTCACCACCACTCGGGCAATCGCGGAGTCGGTTGATTCGGAAACGCTCATGGCGACGACATCGCAACTATGTGCGTTCAGTAATTTCACGACATCGAGCATCGCGCCGACCTTGTTCGCCAGAAAAACGGAAAACTGTTTCACCAGTGGCCCGTCGCGCTTCGAGGTAGTTTTGGGTAAATCGAGTGGCATTTAGAAAATCTATCTGTAGGGGAAGCAGTCTGCTTCCCAAAGAGGGACGCTAACAACGTCCCCTACAGGGCGTGTCCACCGCCGAGTATCTCATCGCTGCTCTTTTATTGGCAAACCAATATTGGGGACGCGGTTGGTTAAAGCGTTACATCGTTACAAAGGGGAACTAAAACAGGCACTTGGCACGAGGCCTCTCCACCATAATCATTCCAACAGCATGGAGCCGGAAAACGAATTGATCGCGCAACGCCGGGAGAAACTCGAGGCCCTTCGTGCCCGCGGGGTGGAACCTTTTGGTCGCGCTTTCCAAACATTGGGCTCGATCGCGGAAGTCCGGCACGCATTCAAGGAAGGGGAATCGCTTCGCGCCGCCGGCCGAATCACTGCGCATCGCGACATGGGCAAGAGTCACTTTGTCGATGTTCGCGATGCGACCGGCCGGATTCAGGCCTACTTCCACGAGAAAGAAGTCGGCGCCGAGGCAATGGAAATTTTCAATCTGCTCGATCTCGGCGATTTCATCGGCGTCGAAGGCGTCTGTTTTTTGACCAAAACTGGTGAGCCGACGTTGAAAGTGCGCAAATTCGAAGTCCTGGCCAAGTCGCTCCGGCCGCCACCGGAGAAATGGCACGGCCTGCAGGATGTCGAAGCACGCTATCGCCAGCGATATGTCGATCTGGTCGCGAACGAGCAATCGCGGGAGACATTTCAAAAACGGATTGCGATCGTGCGCGAAATTCGCCGATTCCTGGAAGATCGCGGTTTCGCGGAAGTGGAGACGCCAATTTTACAAACGGTCGCCGGCGGCGCGGCGGCGGCGCCGTTCAGCACGCACCACAAAGCACTCGGGCTCGATCTTTATTTGCGGATCGCGCCGGAGCTTTACCTAAAACGGCTTTTGGTCGGCGGGTTCACCAAAGTGTTCGAACTGAACCGGAATTTTCGGAACGAAGGCATTTCACGGAAACATAATCCGGAATTCACCATGCTCGAAGTTTACTGGGCCTACGCCGATTTCGAAAAAATGGCGGACTTGATCGAAGAACTAATTTGTAATGTGGCCGAAAAGATTTGCGGCTCGCTCGAAATCGAGCATCGCGACGTGGACGGAGAGATGGTTCGCACAATCAACTTGAAGCGGCCGTGGCGTCGCGCGCGTTATGTCGATCTTGTCCGCGAAGTGGCGGGGAAGGATTGGTTCAACATTTCCAGCGAGCAACGGCGCGCCCGTGCCAGCGGCGAGTTAAAGCTCGAAATCCTGCCGCAGCTGGCCGATTTCGAAGTAACCCAGCACGTTTTCGAAAAGTTGGTCGAAGAAAAAACATTCGATCCTCTGTTCGTCACCCATTGTCCGAAGGAGTTGGTGCCGTTGGCGAAGCAGAATGCGGCCGATTCGTCGCTGGTTGATGTTTACGAACTGATCATTAACGGGGTGGAAATGTCTCCTGGTTACACCGAGCTCAATGATCCCGACGTGCAGCGGCAGCGGTTACTGGAACAGGCGGGCGAAGAGACGCAAAAAATCGACGAGGATTTTTTGCTGGCGCTCGAACACGGAATGCCGCCGGCGGGAGGATTTGGACTTGGGATCGACCGTTTGGCGATGTTGTTTACCGGCGCTGAATCTATCCGCGATGTGATCTTGTTCCCGCTTTTGAAACCGAAGCGCGACTAAGGCCGGTTTTTAGCGGGCGACGAAGCTATTCCTTTGACCTGCTTGCCTCCTTCGCGGTTGGTGATGCAGTCGGCGAAGGAGTAGGCGAGGGGGTGGAATTCGCTTCGGCCTTCTTGGGTTCGTCGCTCCGAACAGGCTTGAAAGTTAATCGCTTTGTCGTGAAACGCGGATCGACCTCATCTGCTGCGTCGGCTTCATTTGCCTTCTCGCCAAGGCTCTCGATCGAAGATATGCCGGAATGGAGAAGGCTGCCTTGAAACTTCGGGTCGGTCCCGCTGCTCGGCAGCTTTTTCAGCGAATCTACTTCCTGGGTTTTTTCCTTGGGCCGAGTTTTAAAATGCAAAGGTCCTTCGTCCCGCATCATGGGATTCTCGGTTTCACTAGTCTTACCTCGATAAAGGGTGTCGTCGCTTTCGTCAGTGTTACTTTCGCTGGGTGTGGCCGTGGACGTTGCACTGCTCGATCCCGTCCCGCTGGAGTAAGCGCCGGTGGTGGGCGCTGTGATTCCACTGGTTGAAGGCTGTGTAGTTACTCCGCCAGGGGCGCCACTCACCGGAGCGGGATCCGCGAAACCGTTCGACACTATTCCAATCGCAAGGGCGACAATCGAAACGGCGATTGGCAATTTCATCGGGGAGAGGAATTACAACGGCACCGCCCTGAAATCAACGGATTTTCCTGTCAGGCGAACACTCGCAACCAGATGTTGAGAGCGCCGATCAGCCCGACTCCAAGGGGAAAGCTTTTCAGGACTAAGCCTTTACCATGTTTCAACATTTCCCCGAGAACGGCGTGTGCGGCGAGATACAAAAATCCGCCGCCGACGTGCGCCATGAACAAAGCCAGCCAAAACGAGGAAGTGTTCGCAAAAAAGAAAAAACCGATCATTCCCCCGAGTAGCGTTGTCGCCTCAACCGCCGCCACCCAACCGAGTGCGCGCGCTCTTGGCCATCCCGCGCCGATTAAGAGGCTGCCCAACGCGAGGCCTTCCGGAATTTTGTGGATGCAAAGAGCAGAGA
>CATPAT010000300.1 GCA_955652155.1 uncultured Chthoniobacterales bacterium
GGGTATGCCTATCTGCTCGCCTTTCTTTACAAGTTTTTCGGCGAAAACCCTTTCGTTCCCGGCTTTCTCCAAGCCGGAATTGAGGCCGGCGTCGCCGTTCTTATTTACCAGATTTGCCTTCGAGTTCTCGAGTCGGTTGCCTCAACATTGTTCGTGAACACGCGACTCGTTGGCTTATTCGCGGCCTTGGGTTGGGCGTTTTTTGTTCCGGCCCAGGCCTATTCGGTAGTTCTGATGCCCACGACGTGGTTCGTCTTCGTGTTTTGGTTCGTAGTTTGGCGAATTGTGCGCCGGACGGGTGCGCCAGGTGTTGCGGAATGTTTTCTTCTTGCGTTGCTCATCGGTCTCACCGCAACGGCGGTTGCAACCGTTCTGGCGGTCGTCCCCCTAATTTTCGCGGCCTTGTTCAAAGCAGACCCCGCGGTCTGGCGCAACCCGATCGCTCGCGTTGTCGTTGTTTTTGCCGGCCTCGCGCTTGGAACGTCGCCCTGTTGGATTCACAATTATTTCAGCGCCAAGGATCCCGTTCTTCTTTCCGCCCACAGCGGTATCAATTTCTGGATCGGCAATAATCCCGAAGCCACCGGCTATCCCCGTTTTCCGCCGGGAATACGAGCCGGACAAGCCGCGATGCTCCAAGATTCGATCACCCAAGCGGAAGCGGCCGCCGGTCGATCGCTCAAGCACGAAGAAGTTTCCAGTTATTGGTCAGACAAAGCCAGAACGTATATCGCCAGCCATCCGGGTGATTGGTTAGCGCTGCTCGCGCGCAAGCTCCGCAATTTCTGGAGCGCATTCCAATATGACGATCTCAGCATCATCACGAGTCTGCGCGAGCAAAACGTGATATTCCCGGGAATCTCGTTCGGCCTGGTCGCGGCATTTGCGATTCCCGGGATATTTCTTGGCTGGGCCCAGGCGCCGCGATCACGCTGGGTTCTCGCAGCGATCCTATTGTCGATGTTCGCGCTGCTCGGCGTTTTTATTACCGAGCGCTATCGGCTTGTCGCGGTTCCGGGCCTGCTCATTTTCGCCGCCCTCGGGTTGTCGATTTTGCGGAAAGCCTTCGCCGCACGCGAATTCAAGAATGCAGCGATCTATCTCGCACTACTCACTCTGGCCGCGATTTTCGTCGCCGGGCCGCAGCGAGACAGGTCGCTCTGGGCACTCGACGCTTACAATTCAGGCTGGCAAGCGTTGGAATCGAACAATTTGTCGCTCGCAGAAAAAAAACTCGCTATCGCCTATGCCTACGTGCCCGAAAATCCGGAAACGCTCTTTGCTCTGGGCAATTTGCGTTTCGCGCAAAATGACCCAAGCGCAGCTCAATCGTTCTATCGCTCCGTCTTGAACCTGGACCCGGGTCATAAGGGCGCGTTCAACAATCTCGGCGTCATCGCCTTCGATGCGAAGGAATACCCCGAGGCCGAAAAATGGTTTCGTCACGCTGAAGATGTTGATCCACGCAACGCGAAAACCCATTTTCTGCTCGCGAAAACGTTGCTCGCAAAAAATGATCGCCCTACTGCCCGGGTTGAGATCGACACCGCGATTGGGCTCAAACCCGATCAACCTGAGTTCAAAGACCTAAAGAAGCAGATCGAAGAAGATTCGCAGTGACTCGACCTGATTTCTTGAAACGAGCGGAATGGATAGTGGCAGTTCTTCTGTCTACAATGGCATTGTTTCTCCTCGTTATCCGCGCCACCCATGCCGGCGCGCTTTGGCGCGATGAATGCGCGATGGTCAACCTCGCGAGGATGCCAAGCGTTGCTGATATCGGTCGAAATTTTCAACACGAAGCGTTTCCGGTTCCGTTCCCGATTTTGATCCGCGCCTACACGAATGTTTTTGGCGATAGCGACATTGCGTTGCGCTGTTTTGGAATAGGGGCCGGAATCGCACTTCTGGGCGCACTTTGGTTCAGCGCTTACACAACTGGACGCGGTCCGCCTCTCATTTCACTCGCGCTACTCGGACTCAACACGACGTTTCTGTTTTGGGGAACGACTGTCCGCGGTTATGGCTTGGGCTCGGCGCTGATCATTCTGGCCTTCAGTTCGGCTGCAAGCGTAATGATCAAGGCGTCGCCCGCGCGCATCATCCTGGCGGCGGTCGTTTCGGTTGCCGCTGTGCAATGTCTCGTTCATAACCTTGCTCTTATATTCGCACTGGCCGCTTCGGCTGCGATCGTTTGTCTGGTCCGGCACGATCCTCGAAGATTGATTATTTTTCTCTCCATTCTCGGACTCTGCATGCTCTCGTTCGTCCCTTACTTGAACGCTTATTCCAATTCTTGGAGCCAGGTCGTTGAATTTCCGGTTAGGTCCCGATTGCTTTGGAACCAATTTAACTTCGCCCTGGGCAATCCGAAGCCCGCCGTCGCTTGGTTCTGGCACAGCGCGTTCATTGTCTTACTGGCCACTTCCGTCTGGAAACTTTATCGCCTCCGCTTCAGCAGACCGGTTCCAGAGTGGAACCTTTTGCTGTTCGCTTCACTCGCCGCGATTGCGGCGCCAATCGCGTATTACGAATTTCTGCAAACGCTAAGTTACTTGACGCGCTCGTGGTATTTCCTAGCGCTGGTTTCAATGCTCGCGGTAGCATTGGATTGTCTGGCGCAATTCCTGAGCAGCGCCATCTCGATCCGGTTTGGACGTTTGATCTTCGCCGCAATCGCTCTCATCATTCTGCCAATCAACGGCTGGCCAAAGATAATCGAACGACAGACAAACATCGACATCGTCGCCGACAAAGTGACCAAGCTCGCAAAACCGGTCGACCTGATTGTCGTCGCGCCCTGGCAGTATGGTATTTCATTTCAGCGCTACTACCACAGCAACACCCCATGGATCACGCTCCCGGCAATTCCGGATCTGCGGGTGCATCGTTACGATCTTTTCCGCGAAAAAATGCTCTCACCACGTCCGATCGATGACGTCTTGGAAAGAGTTCGCCAAACTCTCGCCGCGGGAAATCGCGTTTGGGTTGTCGGCGGAATTAAACTCCCACCGGAAAGTCGCGCCCCAAGCTCGTTGCCACTTCCGCCAAATTCCTCCGCCGGCTGGGACAATGTCGCTTATAGCGATTCGTGGATGCAACAGCTCGGCGCGTTTGTTCGCGCACATAGCGAACACGGTCAGACCGTGCCGCTCGGGTCGAGTGGACCGATCAATAACTTTGAGGATGTCCCGCTTGTCGTCGTTAACGGATGGCAATAATCACATCGGATTCAGAGTCACAGGGGCACTGAAGCTGCTCGAATCCTGCGAATGAATCCCACACGCGATCTGCGCACAACGTGCATTGTCGCGCTTGCGCTCGTCGCGATGACCCTGAAACTCGCGATCGCCTACAACACGATTGGCACCAACGACGCCGTATTTTTCTATGGCTTCGCCAAAGTCCTAAGCGAGCACGGACTTGAATGGACCTACCAGCACAGCCGCTATTTCAATCATCCGCCACTGACCGCCTACTATTTGCGTGGCATCTTCGCTTTGACCGAGCAGCGCTGGTGTCAGGAACTCGGTCTCCATTTTCCGTTTCTTCTTCGTTTGCCCGGGATCGTTGCCGATTTTCTCGTTGTGTTGGTTCTATTGCGGATCAGCAAGATTGACGTCCGCATTCCAACTTGGGCTTTAGCGCTTTTTGCGTTCAGTCCGGTCTCGCTCATGGTTTCCGGATTCCACGGAAACACCGATCCGGTGATGGTGTTGTTGCTGGTCTGCGCCGTATGGATGTGTCTCCGCAATCGACCCGTGCTGTCAGGATTATTTTTCGCGCTCAGCTGTCAGATCAAAATTGTGCCACTGCTTCTTCTACCGGCGCTGGTTTTCTTTTGGTGGCCGCAGAACCGGAGTCGCGGTTTTTTGATTTCAGGAGCAGTCATCACTTGTCTTTTGTGGCTGGAGCCACTGATGAATTTTCCAATGTTGTTCGCGAAAAACGTCCTCGCTTATGGAAGCTACTGGGGAATCTGGGGCTTCACCTATTTATTTCGCCTGACTGGTCTGAATGAGTTTAGCCGTCTTTCTTTTTTTGACCTTGAGCCAGCTCAGAACATCGTCATCACTGTTCTCAAGGTGATTATCATTGGCGCTGCCTTATGGATCGCCTGGCATAACCGTCATGCCCGCGGCCGCGCATTTGTCGAGTCGCTCGCCTGCACCTGGCTCGTATTCTTCGTCTTCGCTCCCGGTGTCTGCCCCCAATACCTGATTTGGTTCGCGCCTTTCATTCTTATTTTGTCGCCCACATTTTACGCCTGCGTCCTTATCTCGAGCTCGGTCTTTTTATTCGCTTTCTACAACATCACTTCCGGCGGTTTGCCCTGGTCGGTTGCGCTGGCAATGGATGATTACAGGCAACATTGGACGGTATGGTCGCTGTTGCCCTGGCTTGTCATAACGGCAGGCTCTATTTTGCTTTGGCGAAAAACTGCCGACCATAAACTCGATCTACGTTTATTTAAGTTTGCGAAGTTGCGCGCTGAAAGCGCGTAAATAATGACCGAACCTCACGCTGCTCGCCGCAAGATCGACCTCATCCTTTTAGCGCTCATCTTTGCGGTCGGAATTTTCTTGCGTTTCCCGCCGACAGCTTTCACGGGCTCGGCAAATCCACTCCACGCAGTGGAATTCCTGCATCCGAAACCGAAAATGGAGTCCGTTGGGTTCGATGAAGGCCTTTACACTGAATACGTCCACAAGCTCGCTACCTTGGGTCTTTCCGCTTACCCGCTCATCGTTGAGGACTACGTTGAGCGCCAAGAACGATTACAACGCTCGATTCTTTCGCCGCTTCGGTTCCTCTATATCTACTCGGGCTATCTTTGGCATCTCTCTTTCGGCACCGACCCGCTTCTCGCGCTAAAAAGTGTTGCCTCACTTTTTAGCGTCTTAACCCTGTTCATCTCGATCGCCTTCGTTTGGCGCTTAAAGGGAAAGGCATGGGCTCTGGCGATCGGTGCGTTAATGTGCGTCGCGCCAACCCAAATCCACATGTCGCAGCACGCCTTGGTGGATGGTTTCTTTACCTTTTGGGCGCTGATCTGTCTCTGGCTTTTCTGGGAAAATTTGCAGGCGCCGCGCGATTGGCGCTGGCTGGTTGCCTACATTGTCGGTTTAGCTCTCCTCGTTCTGACAAAAGAAAATTCGTTCTTTGTCTGGGTCGCGCTCGTGGCTCTTTTTGTTGCAAATCACTGGCTGCGATTTGGAACCGTAACGCGCGAGCTTGTCATTGCCACCGTGCTTGGACCACTGCTCGGCGGTGTCATTCTCGTTTTGCTCGCTGGCGGACTAAGCCAGACCATTCACACCTATCATTACTCGCTCGCTAAGAATTACCAACTCCAGTATGCGATCCTGACCGGAGACGGGCCGTGGTATCGGTACCTGGTCGATCTTCTCCTCGTCAGCCCGATCGTCCTAATTCTCGCGTTTGGCGCTGCATTTCGATTGAACCGGACAATGAAGCCGGAGTTGTTCATGTCGATCTTTATCGCCGCGAGTTATCTGGTCATGTGCAACGTGAAATACGGAATGAATTTGCGCTACGCGAACATGTGGGACTTGCCGCTGCGATTCCTTGCCTTTAGCCAAATCGTCTGGCTCGCCTCATTCGCGAAACGATTTCAAACAACGATTATCGCCACCGCGGTCGTAGCGCTCGCCGCGATCGAATTTCATCAGTACATCGTCCTCGCGGTGCGCTATCCGCTCTACGAACTGATCACTCACGATCTGCTCCAGGCGCTTCAAATCTTGAAGTAGCCATGACTGGCAAAACTCTCAGCCCAGCGCGGAATCAGCTGCTTTGAGAATGAACTTGTCGTCGTTATCAGTAAGACCGGCTAGATAATTCCGAATTCGTCGGAACGATTGGCGCAGGAAAAGTTCGGCAGCGGTGTTCTTTCGACTCGGCGCTTCGCCGTTGCCTTGAGCGAATTGAATCTCCGAATCCCATCGGCTCAGCACCGCGGTCGACGCAAACAAATCCATCGCCGCGCCAGCGATCCTTTCTTGAACGAGCTGCATGTCCAGAATTGGTTCGCGATAAACGACGAGCGATCGGTTCACTGCGAAATTAAAACGCCAGATCAATCGGCCGAGTTGATTGCCGAACGAGCGCAGCTCCGCGCTGCGCACCGGCACATCCGGGATGCGTACAGTCGCGCCGAGCCGGCTCATCCCGGCGCTCCACGCTTTGCCGATTCCGCCTTCGCGGTTTGGTTTCAGCATCGTGTCGTAGATTTCCTTGAACTCCATGCCCGGACCGCGCATCCCGACCAGCGCGATGAACGACGTCAGCACTTCGTTGCTGCCTTCGCCGATCTGGTTGATTCGCGCGTCCCGCAACATTCGCTCGAGCGGAAGATCGATAAAGTAAGCTGAACCACCATGAATCTGGAAAGCGTCGTTGATGCATTCCCACAACCGTTCGGTCGTGAACACTTTCAGCATCGCCGTCTCGAGCATGTAATCTTCCAGTCCGCGGTCGATGAGTGACGCGGTGATCGTGGTCATCGCTTCCATCGCGTAAGCATCGGACGCGATCCGCGCGATTTTTTCTTTTACCAAATGAAAATTGCCGAGCGTTTTATTGAATTGCTTTCGCGTATTCGCGTGTTTGACCGCGAGTTCTAGGCAAGTCTTCGCCGCGCCGGTGCAGCACGCGCCGAACGTCGTTCGCCCGAAATCCAGAACGGTAAGCGCAACCTTTAAACCTTTGCCCGGCGGTCCGAGAATATTTTCCTTCGGCACTTTCACGTCGCGCATTGCGAATCGACCGGTCGCCGTGCCGCGAATTCCCATCTTCGGCATTCGCGCCTCAAGAATTTCAAAACCGGGCATGTCGGGTGTGACCAGGAAAGCGGTGATCGCTGTCTTGCCTTCTTTTCCCGGGACGGGCGTGCGGGCCATGACCGTCAACACCTGCGCGATCGCTGCGTTAGTGATGTAACGCTTTTCGCCGTTCAAAATAAAATGCGAACCGTCGGCGCTCGGCGTCGCCGTCATTTGCACATTGGCCGCGTCCGAACCGGCTTCTTTTTCAGTGAGGGCAAATGCGCCGAGTTGCTCGCCGGTCACAAGTTTCGGCAACCATTTCTGTTTTTGTTCGCGCGTGCCAAACAACAAAAGCGCGCGAATCCCAATCGAATGATGCGCGTTTACGAAAACTGATGTCGATGCGCACCGGCGACCGATCTCCTCCAAAATTCTGCAGTTCGCCATCTGCGTAAAACCGCTACCGCCGTACTCCGCCGGCGCTGTCGTGCCCAAAACGCCGACACGCCCGAGACCATCAATCACTTCCCGCGGAATGTCCGCGTTTCGATCGATCGCCACCGCGTCGAGCTTGGCATCGAGAAATTCGCGCAACTCCTTCAGCGTCCGGTTGAGCTCGGTTTGTTGCGCAGCCGGAATCCGCGGATACGGCATCACCCAGTCGGAAACGAAATGGCCTTGGAACAGACCTTTGACGAAACCGAGCGCCTGCGGCCCGGTGAAAAGTAATTCTTCGGCCTGCTGAATCTCTTTCTGTCGTTGGGCTTCAGTTTCAGTCATGAAAAACGAACCCGCCGACGAATAAACGGCGGGTCACGAAGTCTAGCTACTGAGGCGCTTCTGTCCACCGCGCAGCTGCCTAAGACAGCTCGCTAACTGCAGCCTTGGCTTGTGCCGCACTCGGTGCAGACGCCGCAGGCGCCAGCGCGAATTACTTTGTCGCTGCCGCAATGCGAACAGATGATGTCCATGAACATGTTCCCGAGTGCTTCCTGGACACGATCGGCGTGACTGCTGCCGTTGCCCAGCACTTGCGGCTCGCCGTCGTTCGCAGAATGGCTCGTGATCACATCGATCAGTTCTTTTTCGCCGGTCCGCGCCAGATCCGATACCGGTCGGTTCAGCGCCTTCTTTTCCATTTCCCCAATCTCTTTCAACGGTAACTCCGTTTGCCCGCGGCTCGGCGAGGTTGCTTCCTTGTAGCCTTTAATGAATTGGCAGGCCAGCCAGCGGAAAACGTAGTCGGTAATGCTGGTCGCATTGCGAATATCCGGATTCTTGGTGAAGCCGCTTGGTTCGAACCGTTGATACGCGAATTTTTTCGCCAAACTTTCCAGTGGCACGCCGTACTGAAGCGCAATCGACGTGAGCGTGCCGACCGTGTCCATCAATCCGCCGATCGTGCTGCCTTCCTTCGACATAGTGATGAACAGTTCGCCCGGTTGACCGTCTTCGTACAAGCCCACCGTGATGTAACCTTCGTGTCCGGCAATCTCGAACCGATGCGTCAACGACATCCGCGTATCGGGCATTCGATGACGGAGCGGTTTGTCAATTTTGCCGCGCAACATCGTCAGTTCTTGTTCCAATTCGAGAATGCGTTTCTGGAAATCTTCGCGGTCGATGGTGATATCGAGCGCAACATCGACATCCTCCGTAGTTCCGCCCATGTCGCGCGTCTTGCGCGTGTTCAACGGCGCCGATCGCTTCGAGCCTGCGCGATAAATCGCGATTGATTTCAAGCCGAGCCGCCAGCCTTCGACGTAACTGTTCGTGATGTCGTCGACTGTCGCTGTTTCCGGCAGGTTTACCGTTTTCGAAATCGCGCCACTCAAAAATGGCTGCGCCGCAGCCATCATCCGCAGATGCGCCATGTAATTAAGTGAGCGCTCGCCTTTGAACGGCTTGAACGCGCAATCAAAAATCGGTAAATGCTCCGGTTTCAGTCCCGCCGCTATTGTCGATCCATCTGAATCGGTCACATCTTCAATCGTGTCGAAGGCGTCGATGTGCGCGATGATCCGGTCTACTTCTTCCGAATTATAACCCAGCTTTTCCAGCGCCGGCTTGACCGTTTGATTGACAATTTTCAACATGCCGCCGCCGGCGAGCAGTTTGTATTTCACCAGCGCGATGTCCGGTTCGATGCCAGTGGTGTCACAATCCATCAGGAAACTGATTGTCCCGGTTGGCGCGAGTACCGTCACCTGCGCGTTGCGATAACCGTGACGCTTGCCCAATTCCGCTGCCCGCTTCCAAGTCTTGGCCGCGTCCCTTTTTAAATAAGCGAATTCATCGACATCCGGGATCTCGCTGACCGCGGTGCGATGCAGCTCGATGACTTCGAGCATGGACGCGACATTATTTTTCGCGACTGGTTTTGGAACGCCGCTGCAGCGCGCGTCTTTATAACCGGGAAAAGCACCGAGCGCTTGCGCCATTCGCGCACTTTGCTCGTACGCTTCCCCGGTCATGATCGCGGTAACGGCGCCGCAAAGCGCGCGGCCTTCCACGCTGTCATAGCCGTAGCCATAGCTCATCACCAACGATCCGAGATTCGCGTAGCCCAGCCCAAGCGTTCTGAAAATGTGCGAGTTCTCCGCGATCTCCCTGATCGGATAACTGGCGTTATCAACCACGATTTCCTGTGCGGTAATGAAAACCCGCACCGCGGCTTTGAACCGCTCGACGTCGAACTCGCCATCGGCCGTTTTAAATTTGAGCAGATTTAGCGACGCCAGATTGCAGGCCGTATTATCGAGAAACAAATATTCGCTGCACGGATTGGTCGAATTTTGCCGGCCGGTCCCTTTGCAGGTGTGCCATTTGTGAATCGTGGTATCAAATTGCATTCCGGGATCGCCGCAGATGTGCGTTCCTTCCGCGATTTTTCGGAGTAATGTTCGCGCTTCTTTCCGCTCGCACGGTTGGCCATCGGTCACCCGGCGCGTCCACCAATCGCGACCTTCGAGCGCGGCTTCCATGAACTCGTCGCTCACGCGCACACTCAGATTTTCGTTTTGATACATGACCGAGCCGTAAGCATCGCCGTTGTAGCTGCCGTCGTAACCCTGCTCGATTAGCGCCCATGCTTTCTTCTCTTCCTTTTGTTTGGCGTCGATGAACTCTTCAATGTCCGGGTGCCAATCTTTGAGCGTGTTCATCTTGGCGGCACGCCGCGTTTTCCCGCCGCTTTTCACTACGTTCGCTACTTGATCGTAGACTTTGAGGAACGAGAGCGGACCGCTCGGCTTGCCGCCGCCGCTCAATTTCTCTTTTGTCGATCTTAAGGTGGAGAGATCGGTGCCGGTGCCGCTGCCGTACTTAAAGAGCATTGCCTCGCTCATGGCCAGACGCATGATGTCTTCCATCGTGTCGTCCACGTCCTGAATGAAACAGGCGCTGCCTTGCGGATACTCGTACTGAGTCGGAGCGCGTTCGGCTTTTCCGGTTTCTCGATTATAAAAATAATTTCCGGCGCCGGCGTTCTTGCCGATACCGTACTCATGATACAAACCGACATTGAACCAAACCGGCGAATTGAATGCGCCATGTTGGTTCAAGCAAAGCCAGCTCAGTTCATCATAAAAAATTTCCGCCTCCTCCGCGTCTGCGAAATAGCCGTCGGCCATTCCCCAATCGGTGATGGTTCGGGTGACTCGGTGAATCAATTGCCGCACCGACCTTTCGCGGCCGCCTTTGTGTGGATCCGTTCCGTGCGCGACGTCGCCATAAAAATATTTCGAAACCGCGATCTTGGTCGCGAGCGCGCTCCAATTTTTTGGAACCTCGACGTTTTCCTGTTTGAAAATGATTTGGCCACTGTCGTCCGTGATCTCCGCCGTCCGATGTTCCCATTCGATCTGATCGAACGGTTTCACCGCTCGGTCGCTGAACACCCGCTCAAAATGCAAACCGCTAACTGGTTTTTTTGCTGACCGATTCTGGCGACGATCGGCTGCTTTTCGCGGCTTGTTCAGAGCAGAAGGTGGGATTCCGGGTTTGAGTTGGATCATAGCGGGAAGTGCTGATTAAAGTTGTGAATTGGCGGTGAATTCCTGCCAACAGCCCTACTAACAACCTGTGAATTCCGGCGCATAACAAGTAATAGCGGAGCCGTTCGGCGGACATACAATATGCAGTGCAAAATCAACGCAAATCAAGACCAAAATTGTGACATTTTTCGCAAGCTAGAGCTGCACACCGCTTCGCCTTTGGCAGCCTCAAATAGTTGCCTTGCCAAGCCGTAGCCTTGGAGCGACACCGCAATCTTTCAGAGGCCGAAGCCCGCCTTCGTTTCACTCCGGCCTGGCAGCCTTTCGCTTCGCGCTTCGCTCCAAGCGAAGGCTGGCGGAAGGGGTGGGATTCGAACCCACGGTGGGTTGCCCCACGCTCGATTTCGAGTCGAGTGCCTTAAACCGGACTCAGCCACCCTTCCATTTTTTGCAAGATCGACATCCTGCTGATCGATTCCGAAAAGAGCGCGTTTATTATGAGGCGAGCACGATCATTTGCAAATCCGCGCCGAGCGTCGGAATCATTACGCCCACGGGACGCTCTTGACTAACGAGGCGAACCGAA
>CATPAT010000301.1 GCA_955652155.1 uncultured Chthoniobacterales bacterium
AAAACGCGTCGCATGCGGTCGTGATCAAGACTTTCGTCACGACCGATCTGCAGAAAGTGATTTCAGAACATTTTGGCGTCCGTTGTGTCGAAACCCTCACCGGCTTCAAATATTTCGGGGCCAAGCTCGAGAAATACGAGCGCGCGCTCCCGGCGGAGATTCGCAGGAAGTATCGCGAACTTTCCGAAGAAGAAACCCGCGCGGCGCGATTGAAGTATTCTTCGTTTTAAGTTTTTGGGAGCGAAGAGAGTTACGGCTACAGCGGCGCGGATTTCGTTCGTGACAAAGACGGCAACGCCGCGGGGATTATGTTTTGCGAGATGGCCGCTTATGCGAAGTCCCGCGGCCGCACGGTCGATCAACTGCTCGATAAAGCCTTTGCCGGCTTCGGCTATTTCGAGGAGAAGAACGCTTCGCTTTATTTTGAAGGCGCGGAAGGTGCAGACAAGATTGCGCGTTTGCTCGAATCCTATGCCAGCAAACCGCCTGGTGCGATTGCCGGATCAAAAGTCGTGGGCATCACCGACTTTGAGAAGCAAACCATCCGCGACGTGGATGGCGACGTGATCCCGAAGCAGAAGATGTCGATCTTCGAGTTGGAAGATAAAGCGCGAATTGCGGTCCGCGGTTCCGGAACCGAACCGAAGATTAAATATTACATTTTCGCGCAGAAGCGGCCCGACAAAGAAAAATTTAATGAAGAGGAATTGGCCAGAATCAAACGTGAGGTGACGGAACAGCTCGAGAAAATATGGAGCTTTGTCGAAAAGGATGCGCGCGCGCGTCTGAAATGATAAGCTGCCCGGCGTTGGGAGCGGTTCAAAAATCGGTATGCATCGCGAGATCAATTTAAGCGGGGGCGAAATCACACTTCTCAAGACAATGGGGCTTTCCGGCACGGCGGTTTACGGCAGGCTCTTGATTGAGCGCATCGGCGAGATGGAGAAGGCTGAGTTTCTGGATGAATTGACCGGATTGATTTCGCTCGGCTATATCCTCTGCGATAAGGTCACTATCCGCACGATGGAAGACGTCGAGCGCGCTGTGTTTCGTGTGAACGCCTCCTATGCGCGCGATCTGCGCGACGCGCTGAACCCCAGCCGCCGACGAGAAGAACGGTCACGCCGACGTCGACGCGAGTGAATTCGCGCGGTGATTAAGAAAGTGCTTCCTCTTTGGCCGTGGCTGGCAGCGATTGCCAGCGGGTTGCTCGCCGCCGCTTGTTTTCCGCCCTTCGATCAAAGCTGGCTTTGCTGGATCGCCCTGACGCCGCTGATTCTCGCAATTTGGTTTTCGGGTGAAAATTTACGGCGGCGCTGGCTGCGCAATCTATTGCTCGGTTACCTCGCCGGGATTGCTTTTTTTACGGCGACCTTCAGTTGGCTCGGCGCGCTCGGCGATTTGTACCAAAGCTTTTTTCTGCACGGGCTGTCATTGTTGTTGTCGATCTATCTCGCGCTCCATTTTGCTTTCTGGAGTTGGCTGGTCGGATTCTTAAAACCGAAGCATTTCATAACGTCATGGCGAAACCTGCTGGTGGCGTTTCTAGCTGCGGCTGGCTGGGTCACCCACGAATGGACGCGCGGTTGGCTCTTCAGCGGTTTTGGCTGGAACGGTCTTGGCGTCGCGCTTCACGCCGAGTGGCCCATGATTCAAATCGCTGAATTTACCGGCGTGGTCGGTACCTCGTTCGCGGTCGCATTCGTCAATATCATCGCAGTCACCACGCCGCTCCGACTTTTCGCGGAAGCGCGAACGCATCGAATGCGCCCGCATTTCGATCTTACGTTGACGATGGTCGGCATTGTTTCGCTGCTCGCATTCGGTCTGCACCGCGCCATGCCGTCGATGACATCGAGCAAACCAGTCCGTGTAGCTGCGGTTCAGGCGAGCGTCCCACAGTTGCAAAAATTTGATCCACGTTTCACTGGCGAAGTTTTCGAACGTTTTCGGCGATTGAGCGAGATCGCGCTGGGCGCGAATTCGCCGCCAGATTTGTTGGTCTGGCCGGAAAGCTCGATGCCCGATCCGGTGCGCGATCAGAATACCGAGAGCCATCGTTTCGTGACCGATTTTTCGGCAATGACAAAAACGGATTTGATGCTCGGGACGCTCGATTTTGAAGAAGGGCACGATTACAACGCGGCGCTGCTCATCTCGAAGGCCGGCGAGCAGCTGCAGATTTATCGCAAGATCCACCTTGTCCCGTTTGGCGAATACATTCCGTTGCGACATTCGTTTCCGCTTTTCGCCGTCGTCGCGAGCACGTGGGTGCCGGGTGATTTTACCGCGGGCACTAAGCACACGCTTTTTGACCTGACGAACGGCAATGTTCACGTCGCGCCGCTAATCTGTTTCGAAGATACCGTCGGTGATCTCGTCCGGCGATTTGTCGTCAACGGCGCGAATCTTTTAGCCGATGTCACCAACGACGGATGGTTTTTGCATTCATCCGGTTCCCGCCAGCATCTCGCCAACGCGATCTTTCGCTGTGTTGAAAACCGCCGACCGATGGTCCGCGCCGCGAACACCGGCGTCACTTGCTTCGTAAATGAATTCGGCCGGGTGACTCAAGTATTGCAGGATGACACTGGAAACACATTTACTGAAGGAGTGCTCACGGGCTCGGTCGATGTTCCGCAAGACGGACGACTAACGTTCTATGCACAACATGGCGAGCTATTCGCGAAATTGTGCGTGGCCGTGACGCTAGTCACAATTTTTGTTTGTCTCTGTCGATTGCGAAGGTGGATCGGCCGCTCCGCGGACGATGCTAAATAGTCGCGGCGCAGCCGCCATTAATAACATCGAGCGCGGAGCGCTCGATCCACCTCGCGAGAATTTCGCGTGTGTGTTAGAACCTTGACGCATGCCTGTTCAACTTCCGCTCGACCATCTCCAGGACCTTTGGCCGAAGGAATTGCGCGGCGCGCGAATTGGGGCGTTGCTGCATCCGGCTTCTGTTTCTTCGAAGCTGGAACATGCATCGCAGATTCTCGAAAAACTGAGCGGCGAGCTGTTTCAACTCCGCGCCTTCTTCGGCCCACAGCACGGATTCCTCGGCCAAACTCAAGACAACATGATCGAGTGGAAAAGTTACGAGCATCCGCGCCTCCGAATTCCGGTTTACAGTTTGTACGGTGAACATCGCGAACCAACGCCCGAAATGCTCGATGATGTCGAAGCTCTCATTGTCGATCTTCAGGATGTCGGCGCGCGCTACTACACCTTCATTTGGACGCTTTATCTTTGCATGCGGGCGTGTGAGAAGCGGGGCGCGACTGTCGTCGTTCTGGATCGGCCAAATCCGATCAACGGCATAACAGTCGAAGGACCGCCGATCGAGAAAGGCTACGAATCGTTCGTCGGCATGCATCCGATCCCGATCCGCCACGGCCGCACCATCGGCGAACTCGCCACCCAGTTTCGTGATGAGGCGTTCCCAAAATGTCGACTGTCGATTTTGCCGATGAAACATTGGGAGCGCCCGATGTGGTTCGATCAAAGCGGACTTCCCTGGGTCATGCCGTCGCCAAACATCCCCACGCTTGAGACGGCGACGGTCTATCCGGGAATGTGTTTGCTCGAAGGAACGAATATTTCGGAAGGCCGCGGAACGACGCGACCCTTCGAAATTTTCGGCGCGCCGTTTATCGACGGGGAAAAACTGTGTCGCGAACTCAATAGTTTGAAACTGCCGGGCGTATTCTTTCGCGAAAATTATTTTCAGCCGACATTCAATAAATTCGCGGGTGAGCTGTGCGGCGGCGCGCAAATTCATGTGCTCGACCGCAATACTTTCCGCTCATTTCAAACCGGCGTTGAAATCATTCGCTCTATACGAAAATTACACCCGGAGGCATTCGCGTGGAAACAACCGCCTTACGAATACGAACAGGAAAAGCTGCCGATCCAGATTTTGCTCGGCGGACCCGCCGTAGATTTCTTCGGCGACTAATCCGCGCCGCAACCGCGGCAGGGTCGATATCAATCTTACCGCTCGCCTGCGCTGATATTCCGTGGCCGGAAGTGGTGCAGCGTCTTGCCTACGAAAATGAAAAACTCGCCCGGCGCCCGCAAGGTCACGCCGGCGAATATTTCATCGTCTGCACGCTCTACTACACGCCGAAGGAAAGTGGATTCACTTTCGAGCGCGGCTTTGACGCGACTCGAGTAAGCAAACCGGGGCTGCGCGGCCGAGCTTATCCGCGTGATTTTCTTCGTTCGGTGATGAAAGAGGGTTACGGGCGAATCACAACGCCGGTCAACGGCCGCAATTACATTCGTTACAATCGAGGCTCTTACGGTTTCTCGTCCGCTCCGAGCGGTGGCGGCGGAACGCTGGTCGCACATTTTTCCGCTGCCGCGAAAACGCAAGGTCCTCTCCATCGTGGGTTGGTGCTGGAGACTCCTGCCGCTGAAGTTGAGCGCGTTTTCGGCAGCACCCGCTGGAAAATTGTCGATACCGGCGGTGGTTTGCGGCGCTGGCAGCTCGATTGTTATTACGGCGAGCATGAACCGCTCGGTCCCGGACGGTTGATGGCCCGCCCGCGCGGGACCAGTTTTGAATACGCTTACTCGACCGCACGGGTGAGCCAATGACTCCATCCGCGGTCCGGCTGACGTTTCACGGCGGCCTTTCGTTCTTTTTGCGATCGAAAGCCTCTACCATCGAGCGGCAATTATCCGAAAGGACCTCGATCAAGGATGTGATCGAAGCCTGCGGGGTGCCGCACACGGAGGTGGATTTGATCCTGGTGAACGGGGAGCCGGTCGATTTCGCGGCAGTCTTAACGCTAGATGCTGTGGTCGATGTTTATCCACCGAACGAAACGCGTTCCCCACTTTTCCCAGAAGATCGATTGCAAGTGCACGATATCGAGAAGTTTATTGCCGACGGACACTTGGGAAAGCTTGTCCGCGACCTCCGTCTCCTCGGCATCGATGTCGCCTATGATCCCGCCGCCGAAGATCGACAATTAGTAAGGACGGCGAGCGACGAAGAACGCTCTCTTCTGACCCGCGACCGGCGCCTCCTGATGCACGCCGCGGTTCGTCACGGTTATTATCCCCGTTCACAGGATCCGCTGGAACAAACCGTCGAAGTGCTGCGCCGATTCAGGCTCGCTTCCGTTCTGACGCCGTTCAGCCGTTGTTTGCGATGCAACGCACCGCTTGAGCCGGCAGAAAAAGCCAAGGTGCTCGGTCAGCTCGAGCCTCTTACCAAGATTTATTATGATCAATTTCGGCGCTGCCGCGGCTGCGGGCAGGTCTACTGGTCAGGCTCACATTTCGAAAAGCTGCGGGAACGGATCGAAATCATCCGCTCGCGTGTTACTGGCGAGGCGGCGGGATAAACCGCAGTCTTGTCAGGAGCAAGGCAGCTGGCAAACTCCTCCGCCGATGCAACAGCTAATTCGCGTTTTGTCTGCTTCCATCATGGCAGCAGTTGTTTTGGCCACGGCGAGCGCGCAAGGTCCGGCGCCGGCGCCGCTGATATCGCTGCCTTCTCCGCCCCCGACGAACGTTTCGGCCGTTGCCCCGCAACCGAGTCCGCCACCTGCGCTGACAAAATCTGATTTTGAAACGTTCCTCGACGCGTTGATTCCGTCGCAACTGCAAAATCGAGACATCGCCGGCGCGGTCGTGGCGGTTGTTAAGGACGGTCAGGTGCTTTTCGCAAAAGGCTACGGCTATGCTGACTTCACTGCGAAGAAACCGGTGCTGGCGGATCAAACATTGTTTCGTCCCGGCTCGATCTCGAAATTATTCACGGCGACGGCGGTGATGCAGCTAGTTGAGCAAGGCAAGCTCGATCTCGACCGCGACGTAAACGAGTACCTCGATTTCGCGATTCCAAAAACCTATCCCGAGTCGGTCACGCTGCGCCGATTGCTCACACACACCGCGGGATTCGAGGAAACATTGAAGAATTTATTCGTGGCGCACGAGAGCGATGTGAAGCCGCTGCGGACATATCTGGTCAATCAGATGCCGCAGCGCATTTTCCCGACCGGCAAAGTCGTCTCGTATTCCAATTACGGATTCACCGTTGCCGGATACATCGTCGAGCGAGTGAGCGGCGAGAAATTCGAGCGCTACATCGACAATCACATTTTGAAGCCGCTGCGAATGACGAATTCGACTTTCGACCAGCCGTTGCCTGTGGCGCTCACCCCGCAAATGTCGCAAGGCTATCTCGCCGCGGCGAAAAAGCCGCGTGATTTCGAATTTGTCCAGGCTGCGCCGGCCGGCGCGCTCAGCACCACTGCCGCGGACATGACGCGCTTCATGCTCGCGTTTCTACAGGATGGAACCGTCGATGGCGTTGCGATTTTGAAACCGGAGACGGTGCGACAAATGGAGAGTCGCCAATTTGAATTGCACCCGATGATCAACGGATTGGGACTGACCTTTATGGAATACTCGACGAACGGCCAACGGATCATCGCTCACGGCGGCGACACCGTTTGCTTCCATAGCGACATGGTGTTGGTACCCGACGCGCACGTCGGCTATTTCATTTCCTACAACAGCCTCGGCAAAAATGTTGGTGGTGGACGGGGCGAAGTGTTGCGCGCATTTGCGAATCGCTATTTCCCAAGTCCGGGCGAACCAAAGGCGAATGTGGATCCAAACACCGCGAAAATCGATGGACGCGCCGTCAGCGGTGTTTACGAAGGGACCCGCCGTGGCGAAACCACCTTTCTAAAGTTGTTGGCGTTGCTCGACCAATTCAGCGTGAGCAGCGACAAGGAAGGCGTCCTGACCGTCGAAGGACTGAAAAATCAGCGCGGAGAAACAAAGAAATGGCGCGAGATCGCTCCGATTGTTTACGGCGAGATTGACGGTCCGGAGAAAATTGCCTTTCGCCGCAATCCGTCCGGCGATGTCAGCGAAATGCTTCCTTTCCCCGCGATTTATGAAGGCCAGCGTGTTCCGTGGTACGCGAGCAAGCGTCTTGTTAACCCGGTCGTGGGTGGAAATTTGCTGCTCGTGCTTTTGACCGTTCTGCTCTGGCCGGTCGCCGTCATTGTCCGCAAACGATATCAGCGGCCGCTCTTCACCGCCAAACCCGACCGCGCTTTGTACTTTCTCTCGCGTATCGTCTGCCTTTGCGAGCTGCTCTTCATTCTTGTTCCTGTGATTGCATTCAGTCGCGGCCTGGAAAGTATCGTGCTTCTCGGCGACGCCATCGATCCGTGGCTGCAGGCTCTTCACATCTTCGGCTGGGCCACAACCGCTGGCATTGTCGTCTTGATCGTTGCCTCTATTCGTTTTCTAATACTTCCCGGTCACGGATTTTGGTTTCGCACGCACGCAATCCTGCTTGCTCTCGGCGGAATCGCCTTCGGACTATTTTGCTGGCAATACCATTTGCTGGACGCGTCGCTGAAATTCTAATCGACGCTGCGCCAGTTATGAACTTTACCCGACCGCGAATTCTAATCGCGATCAGCGTCGTCACGTTCCGCGCGTCGCTATTTGCTTATGGACCGACCGGTCACGAAATCGTCGGCGGAATCGCGGACAAGTTGATCGCCAATACACCGGCCGCTGAAAAGATCTACACTTTGACGGACGGCATTACCCTCGAGCGCGCATCCGTCATGGCCGACGAAATTAGAGCCTGGGACAAGAACGGCGCCGAGGATTTGAGGGCCTTTCCGCACTACCGCGATCACCCGGCCATTGACAAACAGCTGCGCGATTTTTGGCGGGCGAATCCACCGACCCAGGACCCGAAGTCACCGGCGCCGTCGCATCACTGGTTTCATTACACCGACGTGCCGATTCTCAACGCCCAAAAGTACGCCGACGGAAAAACCGGGCGCAGCCAATGGGACGTTGTCCACATGATCTCCTATTGCGTCGATGTTTTGCGCGGCGAAATCCCGGAAAATAATACGCGCAAGATCGCCAAACCGGTCGCGGTGATCCTGCTAGCGCACTACGTCGGTGACATTCACCAGCCCCTGCATGTAGGCGCGGAATATTTCAATCAATCGGGGCAAGCAGTCGATCCTGATAAAAATCAGCCCGGCATCGAAGACGAAGGCGGCAACACGTTCATGCTGCGGTTGATTCGCGGCAATCCGGAGGAAATGGCTCACCGCGGACTGAAACTGCACGGGTTTTGGGACCTGGAAGCCGTGATGGCCAATTTACCGCCGTTGTCACTCACGCTTTCCAAGGAGGAGCGCTATCAGAAAATTGATCAGGCGAAACGGAAGTTGATCGATCGCTTGGTGAAAGAACAACCGAGGAATTGGCGCGCGCCGGCCAACGTTGCTTTAAAAAATTACGGCGAATTCTGGGCCGACGATATTTTGCCGCTGGCGCGCGAAGCTCATGAGCGGCTGCAATTCATCAACGTCCATGAGACCATCGATCAGGAC